>NZ_JANQDC010000012.1:0-49212 GCF_024723695.1 Campylobacter sp. S4:11
ATTTATATTAAGTATATATACTTTAAAAATAAACAAAGTTTAGTTTTAAACTGATTTTTATTAAGTATATTAAGTATATTTTTTATAATTTTGATTTTAAAAGCATACAAGAGTATTAAGTTATAGAATAATTCTTACTAGCATAAAAATAGTGTTATAATAAGCACATGATTGATTGTCAAAAAAGGAGAATCAGCATGAATGAGAACTATTTAGAAACAAAAGAATTTTTGTTTGAGAAATATAAAAAAAATGACTTTAAGTAAAAAAGAATTTGCTGAAGTATTAGGTGTTTCTTCAGGAACTATTGATAATCTAAGAAGAAAAGGTAAAACACAATCTATGGAAGTATCTCGCTATGTATTATTTTCCATTGAAGAAATAGCTAAAGTTATCAGGGGTTAAATCTTTAAAATGAGATTTAACCTACTTTAGCAATTCATATAATAGCAAATATTCTATTTTTGAAATTGTTTCTTGAATATATTTAAACACTTGTTCTTCATTAGTCAGGCAGTATTTTTCTTTGTTAGAATATAAATCCACAATATTATTTCCTTGAAATTCACACTCTAAAAATTTTAATATATCACCTATTTAGCAAAACAATATCACTTTTTTACACATTTTTACAATAAAATACAAAGTATGTGTAAAAGTATGTGTAAATGAAAAAATATTTCATTAAAGTATGGATACTTAAGGGTTTGGTTGGTAAATTACACGCCTGCTAAATCCACCATTTTATTTTATCTCGTATTTTTTTCTAATTATAAAGAAAATACCATTTTATTAAAACTTTTTAAATTATATTCTTGTTTCGTGTATTTTGTATTAAAGTAATTTAAAAATTTTTAACATGTTTAATTAAATTATAAAAATACTCAAGAGACTAATGAAAATCATTAAAGTAAGACTGATTAGACTTTTCTGTAGCTAACTCAAATTATTTAAAAAATCATTTATAAAATATTGGTTGCGAAGGGGAGATTTGAACTCCCGACCTTCGGGTTATGAGCCCGACGAGCTAACCACTGCTCTACTTCGCGGCATCATATGAAGTGGATGGGGTAAAGGGATTCGAACCCCTGAATGACAGGACCAAAACCTGTTGCCTTACCGCTTGGCGATACCCCAATAAATGAAGTAATTCTCAAATTAAAAGTGGTATTATATATTATTTTTTACATAATGTCAAGAAAAATGTTATATAATTTCTTAAAAATAGAAAAAAAGGAGATTAATAGTGGGATATATTAGTGTAGAACAAGCTATAAAAGAACTTCAAGATGGCAAGATGTTAGTAATGGTAGATGCAGAAGATAGAGAAAATGAAGGAGACTTGATTTTCCCTGCACAATTTAGCTCACAAGAAAAAGTAAATTTTGCCATTACTCATGCAAGAGGTGTAGTGTGTGTAGCATTGAGTGAAAACTTAGCTAAAAAATTTGAACTACCTTTAATGGTACCTAAAAATACGTCAAATCACGAAACAGCTTTTACCATCACTGTCGATGCAAAAAATGCAACAACAGGAGTAAGTGCTTATGAAAGGGATATGACGATTAAAATTTTTGCTGATGATAATGCAAATGCAAGTGATTTTGTGCGTCCTGGACATATTAATCCTTTGATAGCAAAAAAAGGCGGAGTTTTAGAAAGAACAGGCCATACCGAGGGAACAGTGGATTTATGTCGCTTGGCAGGATTAAAAGAAGCATGTGTAATATGTGAAATTGTTAAAGATAATGGAGATATGGCTAGAAGAAGCGATTTGCTTGAGTTTTGCAAAAAACACGCTATTAATATGATTACTATTTCAGATTTAATCGAGTATCGTTTAAAAAATGAAAGTTTGATTTCTTTAATCAAAGAAGAAGAAAGTATTTTAGCAGGTTTTAAAGCTAAAAAAATGACTTTTAAAGATCATAATGAAAATGAACATATAGCTTTTAGCTTTGGTACTTTGAAAGAATGCGAGAATGTTAAATTTTATCTTAGTGGAAGTGACTTTGAGCTTCTAACTTCTAATAAATTCAATGAATTATTAAAACAGATTGAATTTTTAAGTCAAAAAGGCGGTGTAATCATTTTCATGAAAAATGAAAAACAAGAAAACACACAATTTAAAAATTACGGCATAGGAGCGCAAATTTTAAGGTATTTAAAAATTTCAAAAATCAAACTTCTAAGTCAAAATACCGATAAAGAATTTATAGGCTTAAAAGGTTTTGGACTTGATATTACAAGCAGTGATTTTAAATCTTAAATTCTAAAAACTTAAATTTATCGCCAAAGTTAAACATCAAATTTTTACTTTGGCTGATAAAGTTTTTATAAATTTGAGAGTTAGCATTTTTAGCTTGCTCGATAATTTCTTCCAAACCAAAGTCAATTAAGGCTTGATTTTGATTTTTATATTCTAACACTTCAAAGCCCTCTTCTTTTAAAACTTGTAAAAAATGGTCAAAATTTACATTATATGTAATATCACTTTTAGCAAAAAAATCTTTTAAATTCTCTTCAAAAAGATTATATACTTGATGATTTTTATACATTCTAATACTAATTTTTTCTTCTTTTTTTGCATAATCAAAACATGCAAAAGTTAATTTTTCGCAAGTTTGTTTTAATTTGGATAAAAAAGGTTTATAAGAAATACAAAGCTCACTATTAGTGATAGAATATTTTTCACATTCTTTTAAAAGATCTTCATTCATAGGCTTAAAAACAATGTTTAAATCATCGTCAACATATGCCATTGTTCTATCTTTTATAAGTTCACACGCAAAACAATCAAATAATTCATTAGCATAAAAAAAGGCATTTTTAAAATGACATTCTTCTAAAGAATTATAAATTTTTACATCTAAATCATATTCATCAAAAAGTTTTTTTTGAACACATCTTAACTTTTCATGTGGCTCTATGATAAAACACTCAATCTGCTCTAAAACATCAACTCTAAGTGTGTATAAAGCTTGTATAAAATCAAGCATTAAATGCCCTTCATTTGCCCCTATTTCTACAACTTCAACCGGTAAAATTAGCTTTTTATCATCTATAAGTTTTAAAAAATGATTAGCTAAGAGCACTCCAAAAAGATTTCCCACACTAACTGCAGTATAAAAATCTCCATTTTTGCCAACACTCACAGCTTGGGAGTAATATTTATCAATCCAATTTTGAAAAAACTCGCTAAAAGCTATCATTATAAAGCATTAAATTTAGCTATAAAATCAAGCGGATCAACTTGCACACCATTGACTAAAATTCCAAAATGCAAATGTGGCCCTGTAACCCTACCACTAGCTCCACTCAAACCTATAAGCTCGCCTTTTTTTACCTTCTGTCCCACTTTTACATTAAGTTTTGATAGATGATAATACTGAGAATAAATCCCATATCCATGGTCAATCACCACTGAATTTCCTGCATAGTAACGATTTGAAGCAATCCTTACAATACCATCATTACTCGCATAAATTTTTGTCCCACTTGCTGCTCTAAAATCAGTTCCGCTATGATAACTTTTAAGAGTATCATTAAACAACCTTGCTTTTCCAAAAGCACTTGTAATTTTACTTTCTAAAGGATATGCAAAATTACCTTCAAATAAAGCTGTATTAGTATAAGTATTATAAACCTTAACAGCTTCTTGGTATTCTTTGCTAATGCGATCAAGTGTTTCTTTAGGTGGATTGACCTTAGAAGCACTAACTTTTAAAAATTCTTTTTTGTAATTTCCTTCGCTAAATTTTATATTAATTTCTTCTTTGGAATTATCTTTAAATTCAGCTATTAATTTTCTATCTTTAGGATTTTTATAAGGCATAGCTATGCTAACAATAACTTTATTTTTATACTCAAAAAAAGGAAGTTTTTTAGAATTTGAGCTAATTTGTAAAAAATTACTTTTATCAAATTCTAAAAAAACTACTTGACCTTTTACAAGCTCAATCTCTCTAGCTTCTAATGCAAACACTAAAAAACAAAGTAAAAAAAGAATTTTTCTCATACACTAAGTTCTTTAATATCAGCTATTTTTAAAAACTCACGATAGATTGCACATACTAAAGCTTGACGATTGTTTTTAATATTTTCATCTTTGTCATTAATCATTACTTTATCAAAAAAAGCATCAATTTGTGGTTTGAGCGCAAAAAGGCTTTCTAAAAGCTCTTGGGTATTATTTTCTTTTGTTTTACACTGCATAAAAGCTTGGTATAAATCTTTTTCCTCTTGAGTGTTAAACAAATTTTCATTAATTTGAACTTCACTTAATACTGCAATATTTGCTAAACGCTTAAAAGTAGCAAAATTTTGACTAAAATCTGCCTTATTTGCGCTTTGAATCAAAGCTTTAATACAAGAATCAATGTAAATAACATCATAAGTTTTAGAGCTAAGCACAGCTTTAACAAAAGAAGCATTTACTTCATAAAAAGTATATAAACGCTCTAAGATAAAGTCTAATAAAATTTTCAAATCAAAGCTTTTATATTCACTAGCTATTGCTTCTAAAAATACCTTAAGATCAAAATTTTTATTTAAAGCTAGAATAATTTTTAAAACACCATTTGCTGCTCTTCTTAAAGCATAAGGATCTTTTGTACCACTTGGGATTTTTCCCACTAAAAAAAGCCCCATGAGTGTATCAAACTTATAAGCTAAAGCTACAATAGAACTAAATTCATTACTTGGCATAGCTGAATTATCGCCATTTGGAAGGTATTGTTCTTTAATCGCTAAAGCAAGCTCATCACTCATGCCCATAGCCTTAGCATAATAAGATCCTATAATACCTTGAAGATCAGTAAATTCATATACCATTTGAGTGCTTAGATCAGCTTTTGAGTATTCTATGGCTTTTAAGATTTCATCTTTTTGGGTATTAGCAAAAATCTCACAAAGCTTAGCAGCGATTTTTTGTTCTCTAATGATTTTATCTTTTAAGGTTCCAAGTCCTTCAAGATAAACCATTTGGCTTATTTTATCATTATTTAAGCCCTGTGCTAAGTCATTTTTCCAAAAAAACATCGCATCGCTTAATCTTGCTCTTAAAACCCTTTCATTTCCATTAATGATTTTAGAATAATCCTCACAAACCGCATTAGAAACTACGATAAAATGATTGCTTAAAGTATTGTTTTTAAATACTGCAAAATAGCGTTGGTTTTCTCTCATGGAAGTGATGATTACTTCACTTGGGATTTCTAAATACTCTTTTTCAAAATGCCCTAATAATGCCTTTGGATACTCTGTAATAGCTACAACCTCAGCTAAAAGCTCATCATCTTCTGCAATAGTAATATCATTTTCTTTTTCAAGTGTCTTTAACTGTTCAATGATAAGCTTTTTTCTTTGTTCTTGATCTAAAATAATATAATTTTGCTCTAAAGTTTTAAAATACTCATCAATATTCGCAAAAGCTATCAAATCATAACTAACACTTCTATGTACAAAAGTACTTTTTGCACTTTTAACACCATAGCTTTCAAATTCAATCAACTCATCATTTAAAATACAACAAAGCGAGCGAATAGCTCTGATAAATTCAAATCTACCATCGCCCCATCTCATAGTTTTACCAAAGCTCAAGCTTTTTAAGAAAGCTTCAATCATTTGAGCTAAAACTGCTTTACTTTGTAAGCCTTGCACTTGTTTTTGACAATACAAGACTTCTTTGCCTTTAATTTCTTTAAATTCAAGCTCTTCTTCTTTTAAACCACTTTTTTCTAAAAAACTAAGCCCTGCTTGAGTAAGCTTTCCATCTTTATAAGCTATCGCCCTAGGTGCACCTATAAATTCCACAAAAGAATCATCTTGTTTTTCTTTAAAATTTTCATGAATAAAAACTAATCTTCTAGGAGTATAGAAAAATTTAAATTCAGATTCTAAATGATACTCTTGTAAAATCTTTTCCCATTTTTTAGTAATATTTGGAAGCTCTTTTAATAAAGGAATAGCAGGAAGTTCTTCTGTGCCTATTTCTATTAACAATTTCATTTTACACTCTTTTTTAAAAATTTTTAGTGTATTTTACCTATTTTTTTTAAAATCTTTCTTTGTTTTTAGTTTTTCTTCTCTTTGTTTGGCTTTTTCTTGCATTTGGCGGTTAAAACCAAACACAAGAAAAACCATAAAAGCTACAAACAAAGTAATAATAATATAATCTATCATTAGTCCCAACACTCTGCGTTTTTAATACCAAGTTTTGAAGCACTAAATACCGGATCTCTACCTTGTCTTTTTTGCTCGCTAAAGTCTTTTAATACCTTTTTCACTATACCACCAAGCAATAAAATAGAAATGATATTAATCGTAGCCATAAATGCCATAGTAGTATCAGCTAAATCCCACGCAAATTTTAAATCCATATTTGCACCAATAAAAATCATAAGCACAGCGCTTGCTTTAAAAAGATTAATAATAATAGGATTTTGAGTAAGGTATTTAATATTTGCTTGAGCGTAATAATAATTTCCTATCAAAGAAGTAATAGCAAATAAAACTATACTAACAGTAGTAAAATGCACACCTAAATTTCCATAATATTCTTTCATGGATTCTTGCACCAAAGGCAGTGCTGTTAAAATAGGCTTACCATCTACGCCGATATTATTTGCATAAGCAAGTGAAAATAATACTAAAAATCCTGAACTTGTACAAATAATCACATCAATTAATACAGAAAATGCTTGGATAACCCCTTGTTTTGCAGGATGAGTTGTAAGAGCAGAAGCTGCTGCATTTGGCGCTGAACCCATACCCGCTTCATTAGAAAACAATCCTCTTTTTATACCTATAACCAAAGCAGAACCTGCAAATCCACCAAAAATAGCTTCAAAATCAAAAGCACTTTTAAAAATCATAGAAAACACTTCAGGAATTTTATCAAAATTCATAAACATTGCTATGATAGATAAACCTACATAAATCATCGCCATAATAGGAACGATAACTGAGCTTACTTTACCTATTTTAGTATGATCACCAAAAAACATATAAGCAGCAAAAACAGCTAAAATTGCTCCTATTACAATAGGCCACCAACTTTGAGCAAAACTCACTTCGCTAGCATCAACCATGCCTTTATAGTAAAACTCAAATGCTGAAGTCATAGTTTGGCTTTGAAGACCATTAAATCCATAAGCATAAGTGATAATCAAAATCACCGCAAATATAGCTCCAAGCCATTTTAAATTTAAGGCTTTACTAATATAATAAGCAGGACCACCTTTAAAGCTTTTGCCATCACGGCTTTTATAAACTTGTGCTAGAGTGCTTTCTGCAAAAGCTGAGGCACCACCAAAAAATGCCATAGCCCACATCCAAAATAAAGCACCAGGTCCACCCAAAACAACAGCTACCGCAATACCTGCAATATTTCCTATACCAACTCTTGAAGCTGTTGAAATCATCAAAGCTTGAAAAGGAGTAATATGGTGTTTTTCATGCTTTTCTTGCTTTTCTGTTAAGATATCAAACACATAAGGGAGCATTCGAAATTGCACAAAACCGGTCAAATAACTATAATAAAACCCTGTGACAATAAGTAAAATTACTAAAATAGAATAATACTGATTATTCACAAAGGCAACAAATTGGGATATCAAATCCATATTTATCTCCTTTTTATAATTTCTGAGCATAAATTTATCATAAAAAAATGAATTTGTCATAAAAAAATATAATTTTATGTTAAATTTATTTTATTTTTTAAAGCTATGTGAAAATTTAACTCAAAATACTAGTAATAAAATCATATAAGACACCTTTAAGTAAAAAGAAAACTTAATTTTTATACACTTAGATTTTTAAAATTTTACAAGGTGCGTAAGTTGAAACAAAATACGATGAAAATTTTTGTATTTTTTGCCATTATTGTTTTTTGGGCTTATTTTTCATTTCCTATTGAAATTTTACAAGTTAAAGATCAAAATGGTTTAGCCACAGGTGAATATGCTTATACAGTAGAAGCCAAAGCTTATGTTCATAGTTATTTCACAACACTTGGTTTAACAGTGGGTGGAATTTTAATAGGAATAGCACTTGGTTTTTTCCTAGCATTTTTAAGATTTTTAAAAATTCAAAGTTTAAATTTTATTATAGATGAATACATAGACATTATACGCGGAACCCCTCTGCTTTTACAACTTTTAATTTTCTCAGTAGTGATTTTTGCTACTTGGAGTGATAATTTTTATGTAGCTATTATCGCACTTGGGCTTAATAGCTCTGCTTATGTAGCTGAAATCGTAAGAAGTGGAATTCAAAGTGTAGATAAAGGACAAATGGAAGCAGCAAGAGCAATGGGACTTAATTACTCTACCTCTATGCGATTAATCATCTTTCCACAAGCAATTAAAAATATTTTACCTTCTTTAATGAATGAATTTATTTCTTTATTTAAAGAAACTTCAATAGTAGGTTATATTAGCGTTATGGATATTACCATGCAAAGTAAAAGCTTACAAGCAATCTATTATAATCCTAAACCTATTATTTTTACAGGACTTGTGTATTATATAAGTGTTAAAATTTTAACACTCATTGCAAGATTGATAGAAGTGAGATTAAATAAACATGATTAAAATAGAAAATTTGATTAAAAAATACGGAGATTTAGAAGTTTTAAAAGATATTAGCGTTGAAGTACATAAAGGCGATATTATTGCTATTATAGGGCCTAGTGGGGGTGGAAAAAGTACTTTTTTACGCTGTTTAAACAAACTTGAAACACCAGATAGCGGTGATATTTATATCAATAACACTAATATACTTGATAAAAAAACAGATATCAATAAAATTCGTCAAAAAGTAAGCATGGTATTTCAACATTTTAATCTTTTTAATAATAAAAATGTTTTAGAAAATTTATGCTTAGCACCAGTACAAACTAAAATCATGAGCAAAGATGAAGCAGTAAAAAAAGCACGAGAATTACTCAAAAAAGTTGGCTTAAGTGATAAAGAAAGCTATTTTCCTCACAAGCTTTCAGGTGGACAAAAACAGCGTATTGCCATAGCAAGATCATTGATGATGAATCCTGATGTGATCTTATTTGATGAGCCAACTTCAGCTTTAGATCCTGAAATGATAGGTGAAGTTTTAAACATCATGAAAGAAGTAGCTAAAGAAGGTCTAACCATGCTTGTAGTTACCCATGAAATGGGCTTTGCAAGAAATGTAGCCAATCGAATTTTCTTTATGGATAAAGGCATTATAGCAGTAGATGAATGTCCTAAAATAGCATTTGAAAATCCAAAAAATGAAAGATTGAAAGAATTTTTAAATCAAGTTTTAAATCATTAAAATTTTTCAAAAGAGGCAAAATTTTGCCTCAAAGCCTCATAGCTCACTATACCCACACTTGTAGCTAAATTCAAACTTCTGCCACAATCTTTCATCGGTATAGTAATAGCATTTTCCCATTTTTTTTGCATTAAATCCATAGGCAAACCAAAACTTTCACTTCCAAAAAACAAAAAATCGCCTTTTTGGTAATTTACATCAAAGTAAGTTTGAGTGGTTTTAGTTGTTGCAAAGAAAAATCTATCTTGAAATTTTTCATATTTTTTTAAAAAATCTTCTAAATTATTCCATAACAAAGGATTTAACTTTTTCCAATAATCAAGCCCTGCTCTTTTAACCGCCTTTTCATCAATACTAAAAAGTGGATTGATAATATGTAAAGTAAATCCTGCGTTAAAACACATTCTACCTATGCTTCCTGTATTTTGCGGTATGCGAGGTTCAACTAAGACTATATGAAACATCTTTTTCCTTAAATGGTGTCCCCAGCAAGGTTTGAACTTGCGACCTCAGAATTAGGAATTCTGCGCTCTATCCAGCTGAGCTATGAGGACAAATATTTTTATTATTTTAAGAAAAAATTTATTTTATAGAGCTTAAATTTTAAGCTCTATAAAAAAACATTTTGGATTTTCATTAAAACCTAAAACCCCATTATGCGCATCAATAATTTGTTTTGACAAAGAAAGGCCCAAGCCATTACCTTTTAACTTAGTTGTTTTAAAAGCTTCAAAGACCATTTTTTTATCTTTAATGCTTACTCCATTATCATAAACCTTGATAAAAACTCTATCTTCTTTTTGCTCACATTTAACTTTTATACAACCATCATCATTTTCGCTTTCTTCAATAGCATCTATGGCATTATAAAGCAAATTTTGCAAAACTAAAGCAAGCAAGGATTTATCTGCATTGATTTTTAAATCCAAAAATTCAAATTTAAAATCAATATTAGCTAGATAATTATAAGCTCCAATAGCTTGTTCGCATTCATCTTGTAATTCTTTTAAATTAAACTCATTTAAATTAACATGAACTCCTTTTGTAAAAAGCAGGGTAGAATTTACAATACGCTCTACTCTTGAAATTGCTTTTTGAATTTCTAAAACTATATGCTTATTTTTCAACTCACTTCTTTCAAACAAAGTAGAACTTAACAAAGAAATAGAACCTATAGGATTGCGTATTTCATGTGCTAGGTGTGCTGCAACTGTTCCCATACTAGCTAATCTTTCATTTCTTTTCTCATCACTAATATCTGTTGCATTCACTATCAGTTTATCAGTATGGGAGGTGATTTTGATTAAATAAAACTTATGATCAAACTCAAGCTCATAATGTGTTTTATCAAGATCAATGCATTCTAAAAACTTTGGCTTTTGTGTAGCTAGATTATTTTGCAAAATAATATTTTTATTCGCATCTAAAATCCATAAAGCCATAGGTAAAACCTCTATAATCTCACTTACCATTTGTCTTAACGCGGTATAGTTTTCATTAAGTTGTTTGTATTCATTTTCTATAACATAGGTTTGCTCTATTAAGGCTTTTAATCCTTGTTGTAAGTTTTCTTTTTCACTAGAATCTAAACTTTTTAAAATATTCTCATCCACACTTAATCCTTAATTAAAAATTGAAAATCTTCTAAAGTATATAAAAGCAAATTACGCTCCTTATTTGAAATAAGCTCTTTACTAAAACCACTCTTTGAAAAAAGTACATATAAATTAGGTTGAATTTGTAACTGTTTTGCTTTGCTTTTTAAAATATTTAAAACATTTTTACATATTTTTCTTTCTTTAAATTTAACTTCACCTAAAACACAAAAATTGTTTTCATGATAATACAAGTCTATTTCATGATAATAATTCCAAAAACTATACACTTGATCCACTTTAAGTTTTTTTGCTAAAAATTCTTTACATAAAAGTTCAAAAGTAAAACTTTGGTATTTTTCCAAATTTTCTTGGATAAGTTCTATTAATTCATTGTATTTTTTCATCACAATTAAATTAAGTTTAGGATATATAAAATAAAAGAAAAATCTTAATCCTTGATTTTTAAAAACAACCTTATCTTGTATATTATAAGAGCGTAATTCTTTTTTAACTTTCTGTCTTTTGTTTTTTATAATTGGCTTTTCTTGACTTTTTTCTAAGATCAAAATATTTCTTTCTAAAAGTTTATTAATAAGTCCTAGAGCCTGAAAATGCGGAATAGATTTATTAATAGAATAGCGTTTTCTATCGTTTTTACTTAAAACACTCAAAGCTTTTAAAGCATTCTTATCTAAATTTAAAGAAGCTAAAATATCAAAGGCTTTCAAAATAAAAACATTTAAGATATTTTCATATAAACTTAATTTCAAATCAAATTCAAACTCATCAAAAATACTATAAAAATCAAAAATACTTTCAAGCTCCAAAGTTTCACAGCGTTTTGAAAAATCACCAAATTTTATAATCACATCCTTAAAATAAATATTTTGTATGTTATAATTTTAACAAAAAATTAGAGGATTTTTTTTGGATATTGAAAAACTAAAACAAGATACTATTTTAAAAAAAGGAATATATTATTTTGATTTTACAGCTAGCGCTTTAGCACTAAAAAGCATAGAAAAAGAAATTAAAAAAATTCTTACTACCTATGCAAATACACATTCAGATAGCTCTTTAAATTCTTTTATTACACAACAGCATTATGAAAATGCAAGAAGAAATTTAAAAAAATATCTTGAATTAGATGATAGCTTTGCTCTTATAGCTTGCGGAAGTGGGTCTTCAGCAGCTATAAAAAAATTTCAAGAACTTTTAGGTCTATACATACCACCACTTATTAAAGAAAAATATTTTAAAAATACAAACAAAAATACCTTACCTTTGGTTATAGTTGGACCCTATGAGCACCATTCTAATGAACTTTCATTTAGAGAAGCTTTATGTGAATGTGTTCGAGTGCCCTTAGATAAAAATGGAGAATTAGATTTTAATTTTTTAGAAAAATTATTACAAAAATCCAAAAACAGACAAATCATAGCAAGTTTTAACGCAGCTTCTAATGTTACAGGAATTTTAAGTGATTATAAAAAAATCTATACTTTAATCAAACAGCACAACGGTATAGTTGCTTTTGATATTTCCACTTTAGCTCCTTATGCTAATTTAGATCCTAAATTTTATGATGCAGTGTTTATTAGCTCTCATAAACTACTTGGGGGTGTAGGATCTTGTGGCTTACTTGTTATCAAAAAAAATCTATGCGGCAATACCCCTAGCTTTGCAGCAGGTGGGACTGTAGGTTATGTTTCAAGAACCTCTCAGCAATATTTATGTGAAGTTGAAAATTTAGAAGAAGGTGGTACACCAGGTATCATTCAGCTTATTAGAGCAAGTTTAGCTTTTAAAGTACGCAATGAAATGGGTTTAAAAAATATAGAAAAAAAAGAAAAAGAACTTTGTGAATATTTTTTCAAACAATGCGCAAATTTTCCAAAAATGATCTTATATGCAAAAAATATCACTCATAGATTGCCTATTTTTGCTTTTAATATAGAAGGAATTTCTCCTTTTGATTTAGCTTACAAATTAAGCAAAACCTATAAGATAGAAACAAGAGCTGGTTGTGCTTGTGCTGGACCTTATGGACATGATTTGCTAAATTTAAAAGATAATCAAGAATTAAAATCTAAACCAGGATGGCTAAGAGCGAGTTTTCATTATACGCACACAAAAGAAGATATAGAGTATTTTTTTAAAGCCTTGAAAGCAAGTATCAAGGCTTTAAGTTAAATTATTGCAAATCGTATTTTTCTACGATTTTTTGATAAGTACCATCAGCTTTAACTTTTTCTAAACCTGCATTGATTTTTTGAACAAGTTCAGTTTGCTTTCCTTTATCAAAAGCCACACAAAATCCTGAACTTCCATCATTTTCTTCTAAAAATGCCTCCAACTCTTCGTTGGTTTTTAAATAACCTTTGCCAATATCTTTATCTGTTAAAACCGCATCAACTTTACCAGCTTTTAAAGCCAAAATCGCGGCTAACATTTCTTCACTAGCCACTACTTGAGCGTTTGGAATAGCCTTAGCAGCACCTTCTTGAATAGTTCCAAGTTGAACACCTATTTTTTTACCTTCTAAACTTTGCTTATCACTAATACTAGAATTTGTTTTTAATTTTAAATATAAATTTTTAGTATTAAAATAAGTATCACTAAAATCCATACTTGTTAATCTTTGAGGAGTTGAACTCATAGCAGAAGCTATCATATCAATCTTTCCAGCTTTTAAGGCAGGAATTAAACCATCAAAACTCATATTTACCCATTCAAGTTTTAAATTTTCTCTTTTTGCTATCTCTTCTAATAAATCAACATCAAAGCCGGTAATTTTTGCATCTTTAATAAAATCAAAAGGAGGATAATTTGCTGCTATACCTACTTTATAAACCTTTTCACCAGAAGCACTAGCTTGATTTTTATCGCTTGAACAAGCACCTAAAGCTAATATACCAAATAACGCTAAAACAACATATAATATTTTTTTCATTTTTTTCCTTTGTTAAAATTAAAATAAAATTGATAAATGATTATAATGTGTTTAAACGCCTGTATTTCTTCATATCCGCCTCCTTTATAATAAATGTGAGCATAATTATAGCAGAAAAAAGTTTTTTGTAAAGAGTTGTTATAGAATATTTTTTATTTAAGTTAATTTTTATATATTTTAATTAATGAGTTTAAATTTTTACCTTCTTGCTAATCATTAAAACATAACCTATTCCAAGACAAATAGACCACATAGAACTACCACCATAACTTAAAAGTGGCACCGCAACTCCTTTTAATGGAGTTAAAGAGATAATTCCAAAAGCATTCATAAAGAATGAAAATAATAATAATAAAGCCACACCTGAACAAAATAAAAAATGTACTTTATTTTCACAACGCCCAGCAATCCTAAAAATCCTGAGTATTATCATTAAATAAATTACACATACAATACTTAAACCAAATAAACCTATTTCCTCAGTAATCCCTGATAAAACAAAATCTGTATGCACTTCACTTAAAAATCCTAGTTTAAAAGTTCCAAGCCCCAATCCTTCTCCAAAAATTCCACCATGTGCTATAGCATTTAAGCTGTGTGAAATTTGATAGGGTTCTGAATTATGACTTACCCTTAAAACTTTTGCTAACCAATCAGGAAAAAAAGGCAAAAAAGCATCTTGGATATTTCCCCACCAAGCAGAAATACGCTGAATTCTTCTTTGATTACTTAAAATTACCAAAACCCCAATCATTCCAACAATAACTACACCAAAAGCAAAAAGTCTTTTACTAGCTCCTGCAAAAAAAGCTAAAGCAAAAACCAAGAAAAAAGAAATAACGCTTTGTCCTAAATCATTTTGCGTCATATAAATATAACCAATAACAAAAGCAGCTAAAATAAAATAAGGGATTAAGATTAAAACCTCATGCTTGATCGCCTTTTTACTATCATCAATCCTTCTTGTATAAGACCAAGCAAGAAAATAAATCAATCCTATTTTAAAAAATTCAACAGGCGAAATAGATAAGGGGCCAAGTCTAATCCATCTTTTAGCACCACCTGCTGCAGTAGCTAAAAAAGTTGGTAAAAAAGGTAGAATAAGAATACACAAAAAAGCAATTATCAAAACACCTATCATTAAATAATGCATTGTCTTATTATCAGGATTTAATCTTGATACAAAATAAATAATTGCTATACCACTAAGTCCAAAAAAAAGCTGTCTAATAAAAAAATGAAATTCACTATATTCTAAATAAAGCACAGTAAAAGCACTTAATGAATATGAGAAAAGTATTCCTATGGTTATTAAAATACAACTTAAAAAAAATAATTGTTTATCAGCAACCAATATTATTCCCTAAATTTTTATAAAAAATTAATTTTAATAAATTGCAACTTAAAATGATGTTATTTTAATATCAAGTATTATTTTTATATAAAGATTTTAAACTCTCATAAGCAAGCTGAATTTTCTCAAATTCTTCACGGCAATAAGCTTGCTCGATCTTACTTTTACCTTGATGACGATCAGGATGATAAATTTTTACTAAATTGAGATAATTTTGTCTAATAGTAGCAAAATCATCACTAGAATTACACCCTAAGGTTTGAAAATAATTTTCAAAAAGCTTTGCTAGGGCATTAAATTTCCAATTAGTATTAGCTTTGTTTTTCATTTTATTTCTAAATTCTAAAAGCTGAGTTTCATGAATCGTAAAATCAACACAATATTTCAAGTGCTCGTTTACACTAGCTAAAATTTCTAAAAGATTTAAAGTATTATCATCTTTGTATTCTACTGAAAAAATACAATTTTTTTCATCATACACGCTTTTATGATCTTTAAAATACTGCTCTAAATATACAGCAAATAATTTTTCATTCGAACTTAGTGTGATTAAAATATTTTTTTGTGCAAAGCCTATTTTGGCAAAGATTACAGGCTTTAAAGTATTTGCTTGAGCAAGGTTTAACTTAAAGGTTTTATAGTGTGCAAAAGCAAGATTATCAATTTGATTTCCAGTATTTTTTTTATATTTGTGATTAACAAGTTTTAAAAAATATCTTCTTTGGGGAATTTCATTTTCTACAAAAAAAGACAAGGTTTTATTTTTATTACCTATAACTTTGGAAAAATTTTTACGGATAAGATCTTGAAAATATTTAAACATTAAAAAATCATCAGTATTAACACTAACTGATTCTAAAGTTTGCACTACTTGCATAAAATCCTCTCTATAAACCTAACTCCACAAAAATGCTTGCTCGTTTAAAGCACTAGTGTGTTTTAAAATTTCATTTGGACTATAATCGGCTTTATACGCTAAAGATTGACACCCTTTTACAAAATATCCCAAATAAATATATTTTAATTTTTTTAATTGTGCAAGTTTAATTTCTGTTAAAAGTGAATATTTCCCAAGACTTAGATGTGAAAAATCAGGGTCATAAAAACAATATATACTAGAAATTCCATCTTCTAAAATATCAATCAAATCAACACAAACTAACTTATTATCCATATAAAAATCAAGCTCATATCCAAAAGTACCCGCATTATCTACATAAAGATTATAATATTTCCTGAAATTTAGATCATAAATTTTCCAATTTCTCTTATCTTTTTGATAATGGTGGTATTTTTCATATAATAATAAATGCTCATCACTTAAAGAAGGTTTTTGTAAGATTATTTTAGTGGCTGTATTTTTTTTCAAAACCCTGCGATAACTTTTGCTAAAATGAAAATTCTCCACTAAAATACGCAAATTTTGACATTCATTGCAATCATTACATATTGGTCTTGAAAAATACGAACCAAAACGACGCCAACCTCTTGAAACTAATTCTTGATTTTGTGCTTTATTAATAAAAGATATATAATTGTACTCATTTCTACAATACCTATTTTCAAGATAAGGACATTCTTCTTCTAAAGTACAAAAACCAATAATATTATTCATTAGATCTTTTTGATATCACTATTTTTTACAAATTCCACAAATTCATTAGCTAAACGCTCTTCTTTTAAAAACATATCTTCAAATTCCTGCTCTTGTTTTTTATCTTCATTTTGCTTAGCTAAATCTTTTTGCATAGTATCTAAGTCAATATTTTTCATACTAACTCCACTTTTACTCGCTTTAACTTTTTCTTTTTTTGTTTGATCTTGTTCTTTTTGGAGTGCTTTTTTTATATCTTTTAATTCATCTAAAAAACTCATGATTGCCTACTTTCTTTTATCTTTTGTAAGGCTGCAGCTATAGCAGCAATTACTTCTTCTTTATTTTCTTGGTGTCTATCTTCTGTCTTTTCCAAAAGCTCTTCCATATGTGTTTCTATGAAAGAAGTATCAAAATACCCTCTTCTAAATTCTCTTATTTTAGTAATTGCAATCAAAAATGGCACAGTTGTTCTAATATCATCAATCACAAATTCTTTCAAAGCTCTCTCAAGCCTATTAACTGCACTATCATAACTTGAACCCTTAACAATTAATTTTGCAAGTAAAGAATCATAATAAGGTGGCACAGTATAGTCTTTATACAAATGACTATCCACTCTTACAGATGGCCCTAAAGCTGGAAAATATTCTGTGATTTTGCCTGGACTTGGAATGAAATTTTTCCATACATTTTCTGCTGTAATCCTAGCTTCTATAGCAAAGCCTCTTGGTTTTATATCGCTTTGTTCAAGATCTAAAATTTCTCCATTTGCTATACGAATTTGTCTTGTGATAAGATCAATTCCTGTGATTTCTTCAGTAATTGGGTGTTCTACTTGAATTCTTGTATTCATTTCCATAAAATAAAATCTATTATAATCATCAAGCAAAAACTCAACCGTCCCAACATTCGTATAACCCACTGCTTTTGCAGCAGCTACTGCAGTAACCCCTATGGTTTTTCTTAGTTTTTCTGAGATACTTGGACAAGGCGCTATTTCAATTATTTTTTGGTGTCTTCTTTGTATTGAGCAATCTCTTTCACAAAGATGAATGATATTGCCATAATTATCTGCTAAAATTTGAAATTCGATATGCCTTGGATTGATAACATATTTTTCCATAAAAACTTCATCATTTTTAAAAAAGCTTAGTGCTTCTCTTTTGCATGCTTCAAAAGATTTTTCTAAATCCTCTTCTTTATGCACTACGCGTATACCCCTACCGCCACCGCCACCACTAGCTTTCAAAATTACAGGATAACCTATTTTTAAAGCTTGGAGTTTGATTTCCTCTAATGTACAATGATTTAATTTTTCGGTGCCTGGAACTACAGGAATTCCATTTTTTTTCATTAAATATCTTGCTATATTTTTATTTCCCATCTTACGGATAACATCTGATTTTGGTCCTATAAAGATAATCCCTGCTTCTTCACACTCTTTTGCAAATTCATAATTTTCACTTAAAAAGCCATATCCAGGATGTATAGCATCAGCTCCACAAGCTTTGGCAATTTCAACTATTCTTTTACCATCCAAATACCCTCTTATAGCATCAGTTCCTATTCTATATGCTTCATCAGCAACTTTTACATGTAAACACTCATGATCAGGTTCAGTATAAACAGCAACACTTTTTATATGTAAATCTCTACAAGCACGGATTACCCTTACTGCAATCTCACCTCTATTGGCTATTAAAATCTTATGTATCATTACTTTGCCTTAAGCTAAAATATTATTCAAAGAAGATTAGCATAAAAATATAAAAATTCTATAAAATTACTTGTTTTTGCTAATTTTAAGAATTTTTTGATAAAATTACTCTTTTATTTTGCGCCCATAGCTCAGCTGGATAGAGCATTTGATTGCGGTTCAAAAGGTCAGAGGTTCGAATCCTCTTGGGCGTACCACTCATTTCTTTTTCTTTTTTACAGAAAATTCATCTAAATCCAACTCTTTTTTATCTTTAAATTGATACCATAAAAATAAAATAAAAAATATAACTAAAATTGTGGTCAAAATATAATAAGTTCCATATTCATTCTCAGATAAAAATAAATTTTTAGTATTCATACCAAAAAAACCAACAATTAAATTTAAAGGTAAAAAAATCGCAGAAATAATACTCAAAAAATAAATGTTTTTATTGATTTTTTCACTTCTTGCAGTATTAATATAAGTATATATTCCTTCTAATCTTGCAATGTTGTCTTTTATGCTTCTTTCTAAAATTGCTAAATTTAAAATAATTGTTTTTAAATTTTTCTTTATAAAGTGTTGTTTACTGTGACATATTTTACAAGCTTCAAGTACAGATGAAACAATCTTAGAACTTTTACCAAGCTTAACTTTTAATATAAAATATTTGGTTAAAAAATTCTTGACTTTTTTATTTTCCAAAATCAACTCTTCTCTTTTTTCTATAGAGAGATTAATAGTATTGTTTTTTTCTTTTTCATTTTGCAAAATTTCTTTTAATATGGCTATAAATTCTGCATTAGAAAATAAAATCAAATTTTCATCTTTGTATTCAAAAATTTGATTATCTTTAAAAATAAAAATATTTCTAGAATTTTTAGCAATATCTAACATAAAAACATCAAATTCATCAAACTCATAATAAGCATTTGATATATTAATATTATTAATAATTTGCTTTAAAGTATCATTTAACATATTCTTTGCCTATAAAATTCTTTTCTAAAATTTTCAAATTCATCTTTGATAATAGCTTCACGCATTTGCTTTACCAAATTTAGATAGTAATGCAAATTATGAATACTTGCAAGTCTAAAAAAGGTTAATTCTTTAGCTTTAAATAAATGATTCAAATAAGCTCTTGAAAAGTTTTTACATGTATAACAAGAACATTTATTATCTATAGGGGCATGATCAGTGATAAATTCTGCTTTTTTGATATTAAATTTTCCAAAGCTAGTAAACAAAGTTCCATTTCTTGCATTTCTTGTTGGCATCACACAATCAAACATATCCACACCCCTTGCTACATTTTCTACTAAATCTTCAGGTGTGCCAACTCCCATTAAATATCTAGGACGATTATTATCTACATAAGGCATCATAGCTTCAACCGTATCATACATAGCCTCATTTTCCTCTCCTACACTTAATCCACCTATAGCCAAACCATCAAAATCCATCTCACAAAGTGCTTGAGAACAAATTCTTCTAGCTTCAAAATCTGTTCCACCTTGGATAATACCAAAGATATTTTGCCCTATTCCTATACCTTGACTTTGCTTTAATTTATGATAATCAATAGCCTCTTTTGCCCATTTTATAGTGCGTTTTAAAGAAAGCTCTATCCTTTCTTTGCTTGCAGGTAAAGCCACTAAATCATCTAAAATCATCATAATGTCTGAATTAAAATCATACTGTGCATCTAAAACACTTTGCGGGGTAAAATAATGCAAACTTCCATCAATATGACTTTTAAATTGAATTCCTTTTTCATCAGGTTTGGAATTTTTACTTAAAGAAAAAGCTTGAAAACCACCGCTATCTGTTAAAAAAGATCCATTAAATTTACTAAAACCATGCAAGCCACCCATTTGTTTAATCACCTTAGATCCTGGTCTTAAATACAAATGATAAGTATTTGCTAAAATGATTTTTGCGTTTAAAATTTCACTCATATCAACAGCATCTAAGCTTTTAATCGCAGCCAAAGTCCCAACTGGCATAAAAATGGGAGTTAAAATTTCACTATGTGTAGTTTTTATACGACAAGCTCTAGCATTTGCACTTTTATATTGAACTTCAAATTCCATTGATTTTCCTATATTTTTTGCATAATCATACCAAAGACTTGCTTATAAGTTTTTTGAAAGAAAGCCTGTTTTTAACAGGCTTAAGAAATTAGTAGTTTTTTACAAATTCAACGATCTTTTCACAACCTTCAATGATATCTTTTTCATTAGTTGCATAAGAAAGTCTAAAATACCCTTCCATACCAAAACCTATGCCTGGCACTAAAGCTACTTTTTGCTCTTCTAATAATCTTTTACAAAATCTCATAGAATCACTATCAACTTCTTTACAAGAGATAAATAAATAAAAAGCTCCTTGTGGAATTTGTTCTAATTTTAACTTATCGCTTTTAGCTAAAATTTCACACGCTAATTCTCTACGCTTTAAAAAAGCTTGTCTCATCATTTCAATATCACTATCTGCTTTTCCAAGTAAGGCTGGTAAAGCTGCGTGTTGAATGATTGAGCAGATATTTGAAGTGCTTTGTCCTTGTAATTTTTTAACAGCATTGTTAAACTCACTCATTTTGCTTGCCATATAACCAAAACGCCATCCTGGCATAGCACCGCATTTACTAAGACCATTAATACTTACAGTTCTATTTAAAGCATCTTCGCTCACTTGCGCAAAAGCACAAAATTCTCCATCATAAACTAATTTTTCATAAATCTCATCACTTAAAACTACGATTTTAGTTCTTTCCAAAACCTTAGCTAAAGCAGTAATTTCTTCTTTAGAATATATTGCTCCTGTAGGATTTGATGGAGAATTAAACATCAAAACCTTTGTTTTTGAAGTAATAGCTTGTTTTAATTGCTCAGGAGTAATTTTAAAGCCATTTTTTGCTTCACCTTCTATAAATACAGGAGTTCCACCTGCAAATTTCACCATTTCAGGATAACTCACCCAATAAGGACTTGGTATGATAACCTCATCACCTTCTTCAACCAAACACTCAATCGCCATAAATAAAGAATGCTTAGCACCAACATTGGTAATGATTTCACTTGCTTTATATTCTAAATTATTATCATTTTTAAATTTATATTGTATAGCTTCTATAACTTCTTTTATACCCACAACTGGCGTATAAGCCCCGCAACCTTTTTCAATAGCTTCAATTGCTGCTTTTTTAATGATTTCTGGAGTATCAAAATCAGGCTCACCTGCTGAAAAACTAATAACTTTTTCACCATTTGCTTTTAAAGTTTTGGCTATATCAGTCATTACTAAAGTTAAGGATTCTCCTAAATTTTGAGATCTTTGACTTAGCATTTTTTATCCTTTATTTTTGCTTTGATTTTTATTTGTGTTAATTGTTACAACTTGGAGCTTAAAAAAATCTACGAATAAAATTAAGAGCGTATATTTTTATAAATTTGTGTAGAAACTATACATTTTCTACACATAAAAATTTTATATTGTTTCTTTGAGTAATTATTCTAAAGCTTCTATATCGCTTTCATTATGATGGATAAACCGCTCATCTTTTTCTATAGTTTCAACCAAACGCCCTACTCTTTCCCATCTAACTTTTTTATTTTCATCCCATGAAAAATAAATAAACCAAGGTTGACCAACTATATATTTATAATCTACACTTCCCCAAAATCTACTATCACTAGAGTGATCACGATTATCGCCCATCATAAAATACTCATTTTCAGGCACCTTATAATAATATGCATTAAAACCATAAATATTATTAGTACCTAATTCATCAAAAGAAGCAGGTTTCATAGCAAATTGACCTAAATTTAAATAGCGAAAAAACACACTTTCTATATCCACTCTAGAATCATAATGTATTCCTTTTTCCACAAAAGGTTCTTTTACAAAAAGTCTTCCGCCTATGATTTTTGTTTTATTAGGATAATAATCTTTCATATATTCATCACCCTCAACCATACGCACATATAAGGTTTTATTTGCAAAAACAACCTCATCTCCGCCCTTAGCCACACATCTTTTTACATAATGAATTTTTGGCTCATGTGGATATCTAAATACTACAATATCTCCTCTTTTAGGACCTTCAGCGCTTACTAAATGTCCATTTTTATTAAAATCAGGCAAAACAGGCACTTCTATCCAAGGAATATGCGGAGTTGGAATACCATAAGAGAATTTTTTTACAAATAAAAAATCCCCTACTAGTAAAGTATTTTTCATAGAACCACTTGGTATAGTAAAAGCTTGTATAAAGAAAAATATAATCAATAAAACAACTATTAAAGTTCCTGTCCAAGATTGCGTGAATTTATAGATTTTTTTCAAAAAATTCATTTTTTAATCCTATTTTTAGCTGATTTTATAGTATTTTCTAAAAGCATTGCTATGGTCATAGGCCCTACCCCGCCTGGTACAGGAGTAATATAACTAGCTTTTTTACTTACATTTTCAAAATCAACATCACCTACTATTTTTCCATCAACTCTATTAATCCCTACATCAACTACTATCACACCCTCTTTAACCATATCTTCTTTTAAAAGATTTGGACAACCTGCTGCTACGATGATAATATCAGCATTTTTTGTATAAGCTTTTAAGTCTTTTGTATAAATATGACAAATACTCACACTAGCATTAGCATTTAATAAAAGCGTAGCCATAGGACGACCTACTATATTAGAAGCCCCTATTACAACTACATCAGCACCTTGTAATTTTATATCATAATGCTCTAAAATTTTCATAACGCCTAAAGGTGTACATGGCAAAAAACCGCCTTTTAAATTTAAATTTAAATTCCCAACATTAAAAGGATGGAAACCATCTACATCTTTATTAAAATTAATGCTTTCTAAGATTATATCTTTATTAATATGCGCTGGCAATGGAAGCTGAACCAAAATTCCATCAACACTATCATCATGATTTAAGGTATTAATCAAAGCTAGCAGCTCATTTTGGGTTGTATTTACATCAAGTCTATAAACCAAAGACTTAATCCCACATTGTTCGCAAGCCTTTGCTTTAGAACCCACATAAGTAGCGCTAGCAGGATCTTCACCTACTAAAATCACAGCCAAACAAGGCTCTATACTTTGGGTTTTGAGTTCTAATACTTCTTGTTTTAGATTATTTTTTATCTCATCACTTAGCTTTTTACCATCTAAAAGTGTCATTTCTTTCCTTAAATTTATAGCTTTCTTTAACTTAAAAAATTGTATCATAATAAAACTTCTTTTTTTGTTAAAGGTGATAAATGAAAATTATTTTATTTTTGTTTTTTATAGTTTATGGTGCTTGGGCTGAAGATTTCATCTCACCTAAAGAATACCAAGAGTCCCTTTACAAAAATCCAAGAGGCATAAGTTGTGCTAAATGTCATGGCGATGGAGGGCAACAAATACTAGGTTATTACACTAAAAATGGAGAAAAAATTCCTTTTATTGTGCCAAGTATTAAAAACACTCCTTATGCACGTTTTAGAGAAATTCTAAGCCAACCTCAAGAAGCAAAAAGCATTATGCCAACTTACTCATTAACAGAAGATGAGATGAAATCGCTTTATGATTATATTACTAATAACAAAAGGAGTAAAAAATGAAAAATAATAAAAAAGCCTTTGAAGAAGCTTGTGAATATATAGCAGGTGGTGTTGATTCACCTGTGCGTGCCTTTGCCAGCGTGGGTAGCAATCCTTTATTTATCAAGCAAGGAAAAGGTGCTTATATTAGCGATATAGAAGATAATACTTATATAGATTATGTACAAAGTTGGGGGCCTTTACTTTTTGGGCATTGTGATGAGGATATTGAAAAAGCTTGCAAAAAAGCATTAGAACATGGTTCAAGCTTTGGTGCACCAACCCTAGCTGAAACTAAGTTAGCTAAATTTATCTTAAAAGATTGGCCACATTTAGACAAAATACGCTTTGTAAGCAGTGGCACAGAAGCTACTATGAGTGCTATTCGTCTTGCAAGAGGATTTAGCAAAAAAGATAAAATCATCAAATTTGAAGGATGTTATCATGGGCATTCTGATTCTTTATTAGTAAGTGCTGGAAGCGGTGCAGCTACTTTTAATACCCCAAGCTCACTAGGAGTTTTGACCGATGTAGCTAAAAATACTCTAGTGGCTATTTATAATGACATCGATAGTGTTAAAAACTTAATCAACAGTGATGATAATATAGCTTGTATCATTATAGAGCCAATTGCAGGAAATATGGGCTTAGTACCTGCTAAAATAGAATTTTTACAAGAATTAAGAAAACTATGTGATGAACATCAAATTCTTTTAATTTTTGATGAAGTAATGAGTGGCTTTAGAGCTTCGTATTTAGGCTCTTTTGGAATTAATAATATAAAAGCTGACATAGTAACTTTTGGTAAGGTTATAGGCGGAGGTATGCCTGCGGCTGCTTTTGCTGCAAGAGCTGAGATTATGGATTTATTAAGTCCTTTGGGTGGGGTCTATCAAGCAGGAACACTAAGTGGCAATCCTCTTGCTATGGCTGCAGGTTATGCGAGCTTAAAAAAAGCAAGAAATTATGAAGGTTTATATGAAAAATTAGAAAAACTAGGTAAAAGACTTACTCAAGGCTTTAAAGAAGCTGCAAATGATTGCAAAATTCCTTTGCAAGTTAATTGCGTTGGTTCTATGTTTGGATTTTTCTTTTGTGAAAACCCTGTTAATAATTATCAAGATGCTTTAAAATCAGATACTAAATTATTTGCTAAATTTCATGCACAAATGTTAAGCAAAGGTGTGTATTTGGCACCATCTCAATTTGAAACAGGTTTCATATGTGAATGTATGGATAAAAAAATCATTGATAAAACTATACAAGCAGCACAAGAAAGTTTTAAAGCCCTATGAACAAAAGACAAAAAATCATTCGCAAAGGCATAGAAGCTGCAGATGGATTAAGCCTTGGTATATCTATGGTTGTGGCTGTTTTAATCGGGATTGGCATAGGCTATTTTTTAAAAAATTTAACCGGTATAGCTTGGCTTTTTTGGGTAGGAGTATTCATAGGAGTAGCTGCAGCGATTTTAAATGTTTATAAAGCTTACAAAGCACAAGTAAAAAGCTATGAAGAATTTAAAGAAGAAAATCGCTATAAAGATTTAAAAAATGATCCTAAAGCCTAAAATTTTATTAAAACTCTTGCTAGGATTAAATTTACTTTTCTTAGCAGGAGTTTTTTTCTACAAAGAATTAAGTTTTAAAACCTTTATAAGCTTTGAATTTGGCTTTTTGGCTCAAAATTTAATCATTCTGATATCTTTTTTAAATTATAAAAATTTTATTTTTAAAGCGGCTAAAAATTACGATTTTACGCAAAGACCTTTGCAAATTTTTGCTAAAAAACAATATTCTTTACCAAAAATTATAAAATTTATCCATATAGATGACGATTTAAAACCAAAATTTAAAAGTATTTTTAAAAACACATTAGTTTTTTTTTCTTTGTTTAAAATTTTTGCTTATGTGTTTTTAATAGCAGGATTTTTATTTTTAGAGTTTCAAGGCCTAATGAGTATTTTTGCCTTGTTTTGTGCAATGTTTGTCACACCCATAGCGGTATTAATATATAATTTTTTAATAAGAAAATGTTGAGCTCAAAAAGAACGATTAGATCACTAACAGCATTATTTCTTGGTATGATTTTTGTTTTTATAGGAAGTGCTTTAACAGTAAATTCCATAGCAATTATTTTAAAACATAACAATGTTAGTAATTTTTACATAGGAATAATAGGAAGTTGTTATTTTCTTGGTGCTATGGTAAGTACAATTAGCGCCCATAGAATAGTTTCTAAAGTAGGACATATAAGATCTTTTGGAATTTTTGCTATCATTTTTGGTATAGCCACTATGCTTCATAGTTTAAATTCTAATCTATATTTTTGGATGGTTTTGAGATTTTTGCTAGGTTTTTGTTACTATGCACTTTTAATGGTCATAGAATCATGGCTTAATGAAAAAGCAAAAAATGCTATTCGCTCAAGAGTAATAGCCTTTTATGAAGTAGTATTTTACTCATCATCAGGCTTTGGAATTTTACTTATGTCATTTGACTTCCCAAGCAATACAGTATTTATTTTAAGTGCTAGTTTTATTATGTTTGCTTCTATTCCTTTATTTTTAATCCGTATTAAAGAGCCAGTTTTACCACAAAAAACCAAAATTTCCATTCCTAAAGTTTTTGATATAGTACCTTTAGCTTTAGTGACAAGCTTTATAGCAGGTATGCTTTTAAATGGATTTTTCTCCATGGCTTCTTTATTTATACTCATACAAGGATTTGGCGCAAAAGAAGCTTCGATTTTTATATTTTGTACCATGTTAGGAGGGTTTATATCTCAACTTTTCATCGGAACCCTTTCTGATAAAATTAGTCGTAAATTTGCTATTATTTTATGTGCTTTTACCGCTTTAAGTGCTATGCTTTGTATTTTGTTATTAAGCTATAATATTTATTTAAAATACTTTTTTGGCTTTTTGCTAGGTATGGGAATGTGTTGTTTATATGCTCTTTCTTTAGCTAGAGCAAATGATATGCTTGATGATTCTAGCAAAAGAGTTGAGTTAGGTAGAGCAGTTCTTTTTACTTATTCTTTTGGTGCTTTATTTGCGCCTGCTGTGCTTGGAACTTTGATGTATTATTTTGAAGGTAATGGTTTTATGTATTTTTACATCGTTTTATTAACTGTTTTAATTGCCTTTGCCATAGATAAACCAAAATTTAAAAATCTAACCAAATTTAAAAGAAAACCAGGTAATATGGTAATGCTAGATGATAACTAATATTTCTAACAATCAAAATCAATTTGCAAAAAACGAAACAAGCAAAGACAACAAAAGTGAGAAATCAGACAAAAAAACCTCACTCAATGATGCTTTAAAAAATCCTTTATTTTCTAAAAATAATCCTGAAGTCAAACTACCTAAAGATTATGTAAGCAAAATCGATCAAAAACTACAAGAATTATTAAATAAACTTTTAGATCAAATCAAAACCAGCAAAGATCCTGATTTAGCAGTATTAAAAAATCACAAAGATTTAAATTTTGCACCTAATTTTGCTAATGAAGTTAAAAAACTTCAAACAGAGCTTTCTAAAAATCCTGAATTTGAAAAACTGCTTAAAATTTTAGAAGATCTAGTTAAACCTGCTAAAGATATCAATAATAAAAATCTTTCATCTTTGGTAAAAAATTCAGGTGTATTTTTAGAAGCAAAACTCAATCATTCTCTAAAAGAGCAAAACCTACCACAAAGCTTTTTTAATCTTTTAAATACTATAAAAGGGGCTACTAGTGAAAATCTAAAACGCGATATAAGTAATTTAGATCTTAAAAATCTTGATACCACAAGCACCTTAAAAGAACTTATTCATATCTTACAAAATCACAAAAAAGATAACAAAATTTCTTTAGAAAATACAAACTACAAGACACTTTTTAAACTATTTGATAAAATAGAAAATTTCAAAAGCTATATCAATAAAAACCCAAGTTCTATTAGTCAAGAAAAGTTACAAAATATTGCTAATAATTTCATTAAAAATCTTAATAAAAATTTAGCACTTATCAATAAAGAACTAGCCAAACCTGAAAATATAAAAATTCAAAATACGCATATACTAAAAGAACTTAGTCAAAACATTAAAGATCTTATAACACTTTTAAAAGACATAAAAAATCACAAAAACAAAACTGAAACAACACAAGAAAATTTAAATAAAGCTCCACATACTAAAGACATCAAAGAAGTGTTAAAAGAGGGAATAAAAACTCCACAAAAAAACACAGAAGATAAAAAAGAAACTCAACAAAAACAAGAAAACATAGCAAAAGATAAAGAAATTCAAAACACAAAAGAAGAAAAAACACCACAAAGTAAAGATATCAAAGAAAATCCCAAAGAAGAGCCAAAAACACCACAAAAAAATACTGAAGAACCAAGCAAAAATGATAACAAAAGTCAAAATTTACAAGCAAATAATACCAAATTAGAAGATATATTTAAAAGCACTTCGGGTAAAATTTTACTAGAAGATATTTTCAAACAAAATGTAAGTAAAAATCTTAATTTTAGCCAAAATCTACAAGAAGAGGTTTTAAATAATCTTAACAAAGAACTAGGCCTAATAGGAAGAAAACTCAACGAGGTTTTAAAAGCTTTAGATCCTAAAAATTATGAAGCAAAAAATTCTTTAGATGATATAAAAAATATAGAAAAAAAATTAGAACTTTCTATAAAAGATCTTGGAAAAATTACCCCAAAAGATACCACAGAAATTTCTTCAGAATTACAAAAAGATATTAAATCTACTCTTTTACAAGTTTCTAATCTGGCTAAAAATTTAGACAATGAAAACATACTAAATCAAGCAAATCGTCTTATAGCTCAGCTTGAGTTTAACCAGCTTTTATCTTTAGCTAATAATAGCATTCATACTTTTTTACCTTTCTTTTGGGATGATTTAGAAAAATCTAATGTAGTTTTTAAACGCGGTAAAAAAGATAAATTTTATGCACAAATTAATCTTGAATTTGAAAAATTAGGAAAAATCAATGTATTTTTATCACTAAGCAATGATAAATACATTGATATAAATATGATGGTAGAAAATGCTAATTTTAGAAAAAAACTTTACGAAAGAGCACATGAGTTAAAAAAAGCCTTAGTTAAAGTAGGACTTCTAAGCTCTAATTTTTTCATCAGCGATATAGTTAAAAGTAAATTTCACAATCAAGAAGAATATAATGACTTTAATATGGGTTTTGATACAAGGGCTTAAAAATGGCTAAAAAAACAAAAAAAGCCGTTGCGCTAGGCTATAACAAAGAAGATCAAAATGCACCAAAAATTCTAGCTAATGCCAAAGGTGAAAACGCTGCTAAAATCATCTCTTTAGCTAAAGAAAATGGCATACCCATAAAAGAAGACAAAGACTTAGTAGAAGTACTTAGTAAGCTTGATCTAGGCGATGAAATCCCACCTAATATGTATAAAGCAGTGGCTGAAATTTTTGCCTTTTTATATAAAGTTGCTAATGAAGATGAGACTAAGCAAAGTCCGCAATCTTCTTAGAAAATTCAACTTGCTCATAAGCATTTTTACTAAATTTTAAAAATCCTTTTTGAGCGATTAAAACTATAGTTGAACCTAGCTCAAAATTTCCAAGTCTTTGACCTTTTTTTACAAAAAGATCTTCATAGGTATGAGTAAAATCAAAATTTGCAGCATTGGTTTGTATGCTAGTATCAAAACTAAAATGCATTTTACCAACATTTAGCGCACCCACAAATACCATCCAAAGTATAAATTTTCCCTCCACTAAGCACTTTAAAACTACTCTTTCATTTTTAGTATAAAGGTTTATAATCTTAGCTAACTTTGCCTCACTCACACTAAATAAAGCTCCACTCATATAAGTAGCACTTAAAATTTGCATATTACAAGGTGCATGATAATGATGATAATCTTTTGGAGATAGATAAATATTTGCATAATCTATGCCATTTTCTAATTCTTCTTTGCTAGCTGAGTTTTTTAAAAGCTCTTCTATACTATAACTTGAACCTTTAATGCTAAAGGCTAAATTTTCTTTTAAGTCATTTTGAAAACTACTTCCAAGTTCTAAAATTTTACCATCACTTGGGCTTATAAAGCCATCTTCTAATTCTCGCTCATTTAATAAAGTTCTTGTAAATAAAGCATTTAAACTCTCGTATTCTTCTAAGGATTTAAATTCGCTCATATTGATATTAAAAGCATTTACATAAGCTTTATTAATGTTTTTTTGTATGATTTTTGGAAATTTATATTTTGCTATGATTCCAAATATTTTTGAAGCACTATTGCTAAATCCCACTCATTCTCCTTTTAATCTAATCAAAGCTATCTCACTAGGAGCTAAAAATCTCACAGCAGGCCCCCAAAATCCAGCTCCACTGCTTACATAAAGCAAACTATCCTTGCTTAATTTATAAAGCCCATACACAAAGCCTTGTTCTAAATATACTAGCAAAGAAAAAGGGAAAATTTGTCCTGCGTGTGTATGTCCTGATAAAATCAAATCAAACCCACTTACATCATAAGTTTTTACATATTTTGGCTGATGCGTGATTAAAATATTAACTTTTTCTTGATTGATTTGAGTTTTGATTTTTTCTATATTGCTTTCTTTAAAACCCAAACGTTTAGCAGACAAATCCAAAGTCCCACTTAAAGTAAAATCCCCAAAATCAACGCTTTCATCTTCTAAAACTTTGAAATTCTTAAGCGTTTTAAGCTTTTTGCTTATCGCATTTATATCATTATAATACTCATGATTTCCATAAACATAATAAGTGCCATATTTTGATTTAAAATTTTCTAATAAATTAATATAAGGCATACTAGCAATATCTGCATCGATCAAATCCCCAGCTATGATGATTATATCAGCATTTAAAGCATTAACCTCATCGATTAAGGTTTTTAAAAAATCTTCTCCTAAATTTTTTCCCAAATGCACATCAGAAAGCAAAACTATATTTAAATCTTCTTTTAAATTTTTAATTTTAATATCTACTTCATTAACCTTAGGCGTGCTGATAGCATTTGCAAAACCTTTAAATACCATACTAACACTAAGTATAATAAGCCAAGAATCAAAAATTAATTTTAAAAACTTTCTTCTTTGAAGGCTAAAAATTTGCTCTTTTTTATTTTCATTAAAAAAAATCCAAGAACCAATTTCAAAAACCACTCCAAAAAGTAAAAAAAAGCAAGTAATGGTAGGAAAAATAGCCAAAATATAATAAAGCTTTTCATGCAAAAAATCCCCGCGCATATTTACAAAAAAGATTAATTCACATGCAAAAACTATTAAAACAAAAGCTATTACAAACTTCTTATAAGGTTTTAAAAAATCAACCCTACTTAAAAATCTTTTATAAATATACCAATTTGCCAAAGCAAAAAATAAAACTAGTAAAGTAAAAAAAACAAACACTCTCATAGTGTAATTTTATTTAAGCAAAATTAATACTTTTTAAAGTAAAATCGCAAAAAAACATTTGGGAAAGAAATTTGGCTTTATTAGATTTAATCGATGCAAATAAGAAATTTAATACAAAAATAGTTTTAGAAAATGCAAATTTTAGCGCAAATTTAGGAGAAAAAATCGCCATTATAGGCAAAAATGGTGAAGGAAAATCAAGCTTTTTAAAAGCCCTTATGGGGACTTTAAAACTAGATAGCGGTAGAGTGATTAAACAAAATAACGCTAGTATAGGTATGCTAAGCCAACAAGTAAGTTTTGAAAGCACCTTAAGTGTGAGCGAAGCCATCAAAAAAGAACTTGAAGAAATTTACCAAGCCTTAAAAGAATTTGAAAGCTATAATGAAAAATTAGCTCTTGATCCAGAAAATAAAGAATATTTAAAAAAAGTAGATGAATTAAGTTTATTTATAGATTCAAAAGATGCATGGAATTTAGACCAAAAAATACAAAGAATATTAGAAGAATTTAAACTATTAGAATATAAAGACAGAACACTTTGCTCTTTAAGTGGGGGCGAGATAAGACGTGTAGGACTTTGCACACTTTTGCTGAAAAATCCTGATATATTATTGCTTGATGAGCCAACCAACCATCTAGATGTATATATGAGTAGCTTTTTAGAAGAAAGATTAAAAGCCTCTAAAATGTGTGTTATTTTCATCTCTCACGATAGATATTTTATCGATGCAATAGCACAAAAATGCGTAGAAATAGAAGCAGGAAAATTAAGCATTTTTGAGGGTGGATATACGCAATATCTAGAAAAAAAAGCAGCTATTTTAACTTCCTTAGCTAAAAGCCATGAAACCCTACTTAAACAACTCAAAAGCGAGGAAGAATGGCTAAGAAGAGGAGTCAAAGCTAGGCTTAAACGCAACGAAGGACGCAAAGAACGCATTTTTAAAATGCGCGAAGAGGCTAAAAAAAACCCAGGAGCTATCAAACGCCTACAACTTGAAATCAAAAGAGCAAGCAAAAATTTTAACCAAACTCAAAGTCAAAACCGCAAAAAAATGCTTTTTGAACTTAAAAATATCTCAAAATCTATTGCCAACAAGACACTTTTTAAAGACTTTAATACACGAATTTTACAAGGTGAACGCATAGCCATAGTAGGTAAAAATGGCTGTGGCAAATCTACTTTTTTAAAAATTTTACTTGATCAAATTCCGCTTGATAGTGGAGAAATTAAAAGAGGTGAAGTTAAAATAGGCTATTTTGATCAAAATAGGAGCTTATTAAATACTGATAAAAAACTTTTAGAAATTTTTTGCCCAAATGGCGGTGATCACATTCAAGTGCGTGGTAAAAATATGCATGTTTATGGGTATTTAAAACAATTTTTATTTCCAAAAGAATTTTTAGAGCAAAGCGTGAGTGTGTTAAGTGGGGGCGAGAAAAACAGAGTTGCCCTAGCCTTGCTTTTTACTAAAGAATATGATGTATTAATCTTAGATGAACCAACAAATGATTTAGACATAGCTACAATTAATATCTTAGAAGAATACTTACTTTCTTTTGAAGGTGCGATTTTGCTTGTCTCACATGATAGATATTTTGTTGATAAAATAGCAACTAAACTTTATGCTTTTGAAGATAATGCAAATATCAATATAGAAGTTCTTTCTTATAGTGAATATTTAGAAAATGAAAAAGAATACAAAGACTTTGAAGAATTTTCTAAAAGTTTAGAAACAAACACTACAACAAGTGTAAAAACAAAAGAAAAATCAAGTAAAAAACTAAGCTATAAGGAAAATGAAATTTTAAACTCATATCCTGATAAAATTCATAAATTAGAAGAAGAAATCAAAGAAATCAAAAATGCTCTAAGTAATCCCACAATCTATCAAGAACTAGGTATAAATACCCTTTATGAAAAGCTAAACTCTTTAGAAAGTGAACTTAGTATTTTAGAAGAAGCTTATTTTGAGGTTTTGGAAAAAAGTGAGGATAATTTATAATAATTTTTTATTATTTTATTTGCTCTATTTAACAATCATAAATTTTAATTTGTTTTTGATTGATTTTTTTTGTTATAGTTGGTATAATTTTCTTCCTCGTCATAAAAATTTATTAAAGGAGTTTTAAAAACAATGAAAAAGTTGAATAGAAAAATTTTTCTTTCCGCTTGTGTTGCTACTATGGTAGCTAGTTCAGCTCATGCTGTTGTGGGGGGGGGGTATCGTTTACAGATTCTAACCTAAAAGATGAAAATAAAAACGGAAATTACTCTTTCATAGTAGATAAAGATACAGGTTCTATCTACAATATCTCTTCTGTCATTGGATCTAGTTTTGATGGCAAAACAAACAAATTTATCAATCACCTAAATATAGATGCAGCTAAAAGCACATTTAATGTTGGTGCCAATGGCCAAGATGCGGAAATCGGTCATTATTTTGATGGAGAAAAAGATAAATTTTATTCTTTTAATATAAAAGCAAAAGAAATAATTTTTGATGGCAAAAATAATGCTTTGGGTCAAGATACTTCATTAAATGTAGGCAATACTGGGGTTATAGAAGGAAATCTAGCTCTACTTAATGGTGCTGATCTTTTCATTAGCAATGGTACCTTAGGAAGTCAAAGTGCAAATGGTTCTTTACTAGTAAAAGGTAATTTTGCTGCAACAAATGCAAATCTTGACTTTTATGGTAACCATAGCTTTCATATAACTGGAAAAGCAAATATAACAAACTCAACATTTAGCGCTACCAATGCTCCAGTAAGTGAAAACGGTATCTTTTTACTAAGTGCTGATGGTGGTTTTAATAAAAACATTACAACTTCAAATACAGCAGGTGTTTATACTGAAATTTCCATTGGAAACAACAATGAAATTTTACTTAAAATATTAACAGGATCTACTCCAGGTTTTACGGAAAACCCAGGATCAATAGATCCAGGGGAAATTCGAATACAAATTAAAGATCTTAAATACAAACTTACAACAATTGGAAATTCTTTATATCTTCAAGCAGATACATCAGCTTGGAAAAATTATAAACCAAATGAAATTAGTCAAAATTTAATTACTGCAAAAAAAGAAGCATTAACACAATTGAGCAATCATTTGAGAGCACAAATTGGATTGCCAGCGCCATTAAATCAAAATCAGCAACAAGATCCTGATGCTGATATTAAAAAGATTATAGAAAAAATAGACACTGAAATAGATCGATTAAACAATTCAACAACGGCATTCAATCAGCAACTTGATGCTATTTTAGCATCTTTATTAACATCAAACAGACAACAAGCAGCAAGCAGTGCGTTAACTGATGCTATACTAGGCAATGCACAACAAGCCAAAAATATAGCAAATTCAGCCAGAGAAAGCACAAACAACTCTAACCGTCAAGGTGCTATCCAAGTTATCAACCTAGCTAATGAAATGGCTATTTCAACTAGAATGATGCAAGATAGAAATCAAGGCGAAAACAGTATTTGGTCTAATGCATTTGGTGGAGCAAATATGATAGGTAGCGAAAGCGACTCTGTATATGGTATTACACTAGGTATAGATAGACAATTTAGTGATTCAGTATTATTTGGAGCATATTTAACTTATGCTGATTCTAAATTAAACTACAATTCTATCAGTCAAGATGCAGACAATTTACAATTTGGTGCGTATTCAAGAATAACAAATGGGCAACATGAATTTGACATCAAAGCATATGCACAATTTAGCTATACAGATCAAGAGAGATTTTTAAATGGAACCAGCAATAAATCTGACTACACTCAAACTTTCTTAGGTGCAAGTGGTGCATATGGATATGTATTTAACATGGGTGATAAATTTGATATTAAACCATTGATTGGATTAAATGTTTACTATGGAAAAACTCCAGATTATACAGAAAATGGTCTTTGGGCTCAAAAAGTTTACTCAATGGACAGCTTTGCAGCGAGTGCTGAAATTGGAGCAGAATTTAGAAAAGGTTTTGATGGCGGTAACTATTTCTATATCACTCCAAAAATCGAACAATTCTTTGCTACAAGTGGAGATGACTTTGAAGGACGCTTTACAGGAAATAATAGCATGAAATACCATGTAGCTGGTGCTGAAAAAGATAAAACTTTTGGTAAAATCCTTATCGGAAGTAACATTAGTATAACAGATAGATTCTCTGTTGATCTAAGCATAGGTGCTAAACAAATCTTAGGCAATAAAGATGATAATACCGATGAAACTTACCTAACTGGTAATATTGGCGTTAAATACTCATTCTGATTAGCAAAAAAAGAATTCTTCTTATGCAAGCATAGGTAAATTTACCTATGCTTATTTACTTTCTTATTGCATACTTTTAAAAAAATTACATGGAAAAACTATGACTTTAATATCTATTTTATGTATTTACACAACTTTTTTAGTTTTTATATCTTATATGCAAATTTCTTTTTTAAAAAAAGAAAAAGGAAAACAAGCAATTATTTTAAGTGAGCATGATTATAAAAACGCTGCAAATATCGCCATAGAAAATGAAAAATACAAAATATTTTCTAATCTTTATAATCTGATAATTAACATTTTTTGGATTAGCTTTGGCTTTTTGTATTTAAAAGAATTTTTTATAAAAGAAAATTCTACTTTAGAAAATACTTTATTTTTACTTGCATTTTTATTGATTATTAGTATTTTAAATTTACCACTTAGTTATTATGAAAGCTTTGTAAAAGATAAAAAACACGGCTTTTCAAATATGACTTTAGCGCTTTTTGTTAAAGATAGTATTAAATCTTTAGCTCTAATGCTCGTTTTTGGCTTTTTAATCATCTATGCCTTAGTATTTTGCTTTGAATTTTTTAACACATACTGGTGGATTGTTGCTTTTGCCCTAAGTTTTATAATCATACTTATTATAAATCTTATCTATCCTACACTTATTGCACCTATGTTTAATAAAATGAAAAAACTTGAAGATGAAAATTTATTAGAAAAAATCACTAATTTGATGCAAAAATGTGGTTTTAGCACAAATGGTGTTTATATTATCGATGCAAGCAAAAGAGATAAAAGATTAAATGCTTATTTTGGTGGTTTATTTAAAAGCAAAAGAGTAGTACTTTTTGACACGCTTTTAAATGCTTTAAAAGAAAAAGAACTCATTGCTGTTTTGGGTCATGAGCTAGGACATTTTGTACATAAAGATTTACTAAAAATGTTATTTTCTAGTGCTTTGATGCTTTTTGCTTTATTTTTTATCTTTGCTCATTTACCAAGCTTTTTTTATATTGAAAGTCATTTAGATGGAGTGAATGCTGGAGTTTTTGCACTTTTATTGATTTTTGGCAATATTTTTACTTTTATTATCTCTCCACTATTTAATAAAATGAGTCAAAAAAATGAATTTAATGCTGACTTACATGGGGCAAAACTAAGTTCTAAAGAAGATATGAAAAATGCTCTTATAGCTTTAGCAAAAGAAAACAAAGCCTTTGTTAAAACAAGTAAAATTTACACTTTCTTTCACCTAAGCCATCCTTGCATTTATGATAGAATTAAAGCTTTACAATGATTTCAATCAAACAAGCTTTAAAGCAAGCTTACACAAAAGATCCTGCTCACAAAGAATATATACTTTTTATTCTTTGTGAGCTTTTGCAAAAAGATAAGGCTTGGATTTTTTTAAATCCTGAATTTCAAATTAATGAAAAAGTTTTTTTAGAATATGTAGATAAATTTTTAAATGGCGAGCCTTTTGAATATTTATTTCAAAAAACGCAATTTTATGGTTTAGATTTTTTTACTGAAAAAGGGGTTTTAATACCGCGTTTTGATAGTGAAATATTACTTGAAAAATGCTTAGAAATTTTAGATCATAACTCTTTTAAAAATATACTTGAGATCGGTTTTGGAAGTGGAATTTTAAGCATCTCTCTAGCAAAGTTAAAACAAATTTTTATACAAGCTTGTGATATTAATCCAAAAGCACTAGAGCTTGCTAAAAAAAATGCAGATTTTCATAATGTTTCAAATTTAATTAATTTTCAACTTTGCGATTTTAAAAATATGCGTGGAAATTTTGACTTTATTTTTTCTAATCCACCTTACATAAAAAATGACTATCCTTTGGATAAATGGGTGCAAAATGAACCGCACAATGCTTTATTTGGTGGGGATAAAGGCTGGGAAATTTTACATGAAATTATCCTTTTTGCTAAAAATAATAACACAAAAGTTTTAGCATGCGAGTTTGGTTATGATCAAAAAGTAATTTTAAATAAAATTTTAAAAGAAAATGATTTCAAGGCTACCTTTTATCAAGATTATAATGGATTTGATAGGGCCTTTGTTGCGTGGAATTTAAAAAATTAGACTATAATTATCTTTTTATAGGAGAAAATATGAAATCAATATATTTATTTTTATTAGCAAGTTTAATTGGGATTGAAATTAGCATAGGTGTATTTTTAGCTCCGACTATATTTTATCCTGCTAAATTCATAGGCGAAGGGATTTTAACTCATTTTCAAAGTGGGCTTTTAATGACACACATTTTTGTGCAATTTGGTTATGTTTTATTAGGTATGAGTGTTTTATCTATTTTAATGGAAATTTTTTCATTCAAAGACAAAAATTTAACTTTTAAAATAAATTTTTCAAAATTTATGCTTTCTTTAATCATTTTGGCACTAAGTTTGCTTTTTGTATTTTACTTCACTGCTTATGTTTTAGAAGCGCAAAGCTTAGGAGAAGAAGCAACTAAGACTCAAGAATTTATAAAAATTCATGGTGCAAGTGAAGTTGTGATGAAAATTATCATGTTATCACAGGTAATTTTGTTTTTTTTAAATTTTAAAACAAAAAAGTGATATAATAAAACAAGTCTTTAAAAGGAGTCAAAGATGAAAATAGGCGATATAGGAACAACTCAACAAAACCATTACTTAAATCAAGCTCAAAAAAGCCAAGAAAAAGCTTTAGAAAATATAGCCGCAATGCGTGCTATAGACGGAAGCGATGGGGCAAATTTAGCTATAGCTGATTCTTTAAGAAGTCAGTATAGCACTATAGATCAAGGTATTTTAAACGCTTATGATTCAGTGGGTGTTTTACAAATTGCCGATTCAACACTAAGCAATATATCAGCTACAGCAGATAGACTTAATGAACTTTCTGTACGCTCAAATAGCGCTGCATTAAATGACAGACAAAAAAGTATGCTAAACGCTGAAGCAAATAAACTTATAAGTTCAATCAATGATGCATTTTCAAATGCAACTTTTAACGGAAAAAATGTTTTCCAAAGTATGGATTTTGTTGTTGGAGCTGGGGTTGAAAGTATTAATTTAAATCAACTAAGTACAGCAAATTTAAGCCTTGAAAACCAAGATGGAATTCGCGATTTTCAAGATCAAGTAGGTTCTTTACGTGCAGATATTGGTGCTGGGATTAACGCTATTCATTCTAATATCAACTCATCTTTGCAAACTAGCATAAATACCAAAGAAGCTGAAAGCAAATTGCAAAATAACGACTTAGCACAAAATATCAATGATTTTAATGCAAATTATCTAAAAGAAAATGCGTTTTTATTTGCAAATGCTCATTCAAATGTAATGTTACAAACTAAACTAGCAAGCCTACTTCAATAATAAAACTCCCAAATAAGGGAGTTTTTCAAGGAAAAATATGCAAGATAATGCTTTGTTAAAGCAAGTTTTAAAACATCCTTTATATGAAAAAATTCAAAAACTTAGCACAAAAGTTCAAAACTCAAATTATTTTACAAATGAAAGTTTTGATATTTTTTGTGATAAAAGCTTAGATAGTGAGATTAAAGATATCGCTTTAGAATTAAAACCTTGGCGTAAAGGGCCTTTTAAAATTAATGATTTATTTATAGACACAGAATGGCAAAGTTTTATAAAATTTAATATATTAAAGCCATATATGCAAGAAATCAAAGGTAAAATAGTTGCAGATATTGGCTGTAATAATGGTTATTATATGTTTAAAATGCTTGAATTTAGTCCTTCAAAACTCATAGGTTTTGATCCTTCTATTAAGTATTATTTACAATTTTTACTTTTAAACTCTATTGCAAAAACTCCTATACAATATGAGCTTTTAGGTGTAGCTGATGTGCCAAATTATGGCATAAAATTTGATGTGATTTTTTGCCTTGGAGTAATTTATCATCGTAGTGATCCTATAGCCATGCTAAAACAACTCAAGCAATCTTTAAATAAAAATGGCATAGTCTTTTTAGATACTATGTATATAGAAGATGAAAGAGAAATAGCACTTATTCCTCAAAAAACTTATTCAAAAATACCAAATATTTTTTTCATTCCGTCGATATTGGGTTTAAGAAATTGGTGCCATAGAGCTGGATTTAGTGAATTTGAAGTCATAACAACTAAGCAAACCGATCTTTTAGAACAAAGAAAAACACAATGGATTGATTCTTATTCTTTAGATCAATTTTTAGATAAGCAAGATTCAAATTTAACTTGTGAAGGCTATGAGGCACCAAAAAGAGTTTATGTTAAATTAAAGGTGTAAAAATGGCAAGAGTAGCAAGTGCTGTTAGTATAGAAGAATTAATAGATCCTGAAGAATTAAATCGCATTAAATCAGAACTTATCACTTGTCCTGGGATAAATAATACTTTAGCAGGAAGTATTTCTCATATAGAAAAAAATTTCGCCAAAGGTATTTTAATCACAACTCATGATATGGCAGTAGATGAATTAGGGCTAGTACATAGTGGATTTGTATTTAACGCGGCAAATTATATAGCTCAAGCTGCAATCAATAAAGAGTTTAGCGTATTAATAGGCTCAAGAAGCTTTTTCTATGCTCCTTTAAAAGTTGGAGATATCCTAAATCTTGAAGCAAGCGCTTTGTTTAGTGACGACTCAAGAAAAAGAGAAGTTAAAGTGGTTGGCTTTGTAAATGAGATTAAAATTTTTGATGCTTCTTTTCAAGTTGTTACAACAGAAGAGCATATATTCAAGCTCAAACAAACACAAACAACAAATAACAATCAAAATCAGCAAGAACCAGCTAAACAAGAAACTACACAAGAAGAACTCAATGCAGCCTTAAAAGGAATCGGGGGTTAAAGGTAAATCTACCCAGTTCTTTGGGCATTCTTTATGGTAAGTCCCACTTGCATCATAATATTCTTTACAATCATCATAAAAGCGGTTTGAAATTCCTCTTTCATTTACAAAACAGCCACCAAAAAACAATACTACAAACCCAATGAAAAATATTTTTTTAAACATCTCTTTTCCTATTTTAATCTTATTTGTTTACGCCATTTATAAGGCTCTATAGGATTTTCATCTACCCATAAACCTTTTTTATTTTCTTTAGCATAGTTTTGCTCATTTACATATAAATCACTATAATATTCATAAGCCCAAGCAAAACCATTTTTAACCATAACTTGATTGATATCTTTATCGTTTAAGTACACAATGGCCAAAATTCTACCATATTTATCCTCATCTTTTACATTTAAAACAACTTCTTTATTTAATACAATAGCTTTTAAAAATTGCGTAGCCATTTTTCCATAGGCTTGATCACTCTCAGGTGCGTCTATACCAAAAAGTCTTATTTTAAGTTTTTCATCTTCAAATCTAGCTTCAATAGTATCTCCATCTACCACGCGACTTACTTTAGCATTGATATATGAGCCGTTATCATAATTTAAAACATAAGCAAAAGCGACTAAAAAAAGCACAATTAAAAATTTCTTTGGCTCTTTTAATAAGGTTATTGATAATTTAATTTGCTTTTTAGAAATTTTCATTTAAACCTCATCTATATAAAAATATGCCATAATTACAATAAAAAGGAGAAATTTATGCAAGAAATTATACAAAATTTTAAACAAATTACTCAAATACCTCATTGTAGTTTTAAAACCGAAGAATTAAAAAATTTTCTCATTGATTTTGCTAAAAGTCACAACTGTCAAGTAAGCGTTGATAATGCAGATAATATCCACGCATACAAAGGAAATCCAAAAATTTGTTTACAAAGCCATTATGATATGGTTTGCATGGGGGAGGCTCCAAATATACAAATGTATGAAGAAAATGGATATTTAAAAGCTAAAAACTCAAGTTTGGGTGCAGATAATGGCATAGGAGTATCATTAATGATGCAAGCTTTAAAAGACTTTGAAAATATCGAATGTCTTTTTACTAATGATGAGGAAGTTGGCCTTTGTGGAGCAAATAATCTTACACATACTTTGATTTCAAACAAGCTGTTAAATTTAGACCATGAAAGCGATGATGAAGTTGTTATAGGTTGTGCTGGCGGAGTAGATATTTTTGCTAATTTGAAATTAGAAATAGATGAAAAAGAAGATGAATGCTATGAAATAGAGGCAATAGATTTTAAAGGTGGACATTCAGGGATTGATATTGTTAAAAACATCAAATCTTCTATCAAAGAAGCAAGTTACTTTATCACTCAAAATCAAGGCGAACTTTGCGAGTTTAAAGCAGGCGAGAGAATAAATTCGATACCAAAACATGCTAAAATCGTAGCGTTTTTTAAAAATCCTCCAAAAGAAAATAATCATTTTAAAGTAAATTATATAGGTAAAATCAAAAGAACATATTATAAAAACTCTCAAATCATTTTAAATCTTATCAATGCTTTTGCACAAGGTGTTAGAACTTTTAATCATCATCTAAATTTAGTCCAAACAAGTATCAATCTTTCATTAGCTTATGAAAAAGAAGGTAAATTTCATTTTGAACTTTTTGCAAGATCAAATGATTTACAAGAGCTTAAAAATATAGAATTTGAAACCTTAACTTATTTTAAAATGCAAAGCTGTGAAGTTTCAAGTGCAAATTTTTATCCACCTTGGGCTAATAAAGATACTAAATTTGGAGAAGAAATTCTAAGTTATTTTAAAAAAGAAAATCCAAACGCCAAGCTTTACACTATACATGCTGGTTTAGAATGTGGTATTATAAGTGAAAAACAACCTCTAGAATGTTGCTCTATAGGGCCAAATATATATAGTCCACATTCAACAGATGAAAAATGCGAAATAGCTTCTATTGAAAAAATCAGTAAAATTCTTTTTGCTATATTAAAAAATTATCAATAGAGTACAAATAGAAAATCAATATTTTAATAAACAAAATTAAAATATTGGTAAATATTTATTTAAATAATAAAAAATTTTATTTACTATTAATAAAACTTGGATTATACTCTCACATATTTCAAAAAATAAGGAGAGAGTATGGAAATACTAACTAGCCTTAGCGAAGGTGTTCAATTTAGTATCCAACTAATTGTTGTTCTTATTTGTCTTTTTTATGGGGCAAAAAAAGGCGGTATCGCTCTAGGCTTATTAGGCGGTATAGGTTTATTAGTTTTAAGTTTTGGTTTTGCTGTAGCACCTGGAAAACCTTCTATTGATGTTATGCTTACCATTTTAGCTGTTGTTGTTGCTAGTGCAACTTTACAAGCTAGTGGTGGTTTGGATGTAATGTTGCAAATTGCAGAAAAAGTTCTAAGAAAAAATCCTAAATTCTTAACTATTTTGGCGCCATTTGTAACTTGCATTCTTACCATGCTTTGTGGAACTGGGCATGTTGTCTATACTATGATGCCTATTATTTATGACATTGCTATTAAAAATGGTATTCGCCCAGAAAGACCAATGGCTGCTTCTAGTATTTCTTCACAACTTGGTATTATCGCAAGTCCTGTTTCAGTTGCAGTTGTAAGCTTAACAGCCCTACTTTTAAATCCAGAAATTAATAAACATCCTTTAGCAGGATTTGATGGCTATGTAGATTTACTTGCTATTACTATACCTTCTACCTTAGTAGGTGTTTTGGCTATAGGAATTTTTTCTTGGTTTAGGGGAAAAGATCTTGATAAAGATGAGGATTTTCAAGCTAAGATTAAAAATCCAGAACAAAGAGAATATATCTATGGCGATAGTAAAACTCTTCTTGGACAAAAACTTCCAACTATCCAATGGGTAGCTATGTGGATTTTCCTAGGTGCTATTGCTATAGTAGCTATACTTGGAGCTTTTCCAGAGCTTAGACCGCAATTTACCTCAAAAGGCGTTACCAAGCCTATGAATATGGTAGCAACTATTCAAATGTTTATGCTTTTAGCAGGTGCAGCGCTAATCATTTTTACCAAACTTGATGCAAGCAAAATTGCAAAAAATGAAATTTTTAAATCCGGTATGATAGCCTTAGTAGCTGTTTTTGGAATTTCTTGGATGGCAGATACAATGTTTGCAGTGCATACTCCTATGATGAAAGAATCTTTAGGTAATATCGTTATAGAACATCCTTGGACTTATGCTATTATGCTTTTACTTATTTCTAAATTTGTTAATTCTCAAGCAGCGGCAATCGCAGCTTTTGTGCCACTTGCACTAGGCATTGGTGTTGAACCAGGCATTATCATTGCTTTTGCAGCAGCTTGCTATGGATATTATATTTTACCAACATACCCAAGTGATCTTGCAACCATACAATTTGATAGATCAGGTACTACAAAAATAGGTAAATTTGTTATCAACCACAGTTTTATCTTGCCGGGTTTAATTGGTGTGATTGTTTCTTGTATAGTAGGTTATTTCTTAGCTTTAGGTGCAGGATATTTATAAAATTTAAAGGGCTTTAAAAAGCCCTTTTTTCTTATTTAAATGCTTTTTCTAAATCAATAGGCATAGCTTGATAACCAGTACTTGCTCCACTAAAGCGAATTTGTACCGAAGGTTCTTTAGCTCCCCATTTAAATTCATCTATTTCAGGTCTTGGCTCACCCAATGCAACACCTTTATTTAAATCAAAAGCCATTCCAGCAGTAGCACTATAAACCACTATAGAATTTTTATCTTTATGATACTCAGTTAAAGAAGTAACAGGTGAAAACCATTCATTACCTCTTTGTTTTCCGTATTCCCATACCTGTTCTACGGTTTTATTTTTTTGATCTATTTTATACACAACCGCTCTTGAATATTTCATCGAAGCAAAAGCAGGTTGCTCTATACCCCTTGCATCACCATTATCAAAAGCTGTGATATAAACATATCTTTTATCAGATTTTTCATCTATTCTAAAAGCAGTATGCTGTGTCCATGTAAAATCAAAGCCACCATCTTCATTTTCATAACCAGGGCATTTACTATATTCATCCTCACAAACTATTTTTTTGCCATTTTTATCAACAGGTTGTAAAAGTGCTTTTTTATATTTTTCTCCCCATCCTTTGTGTGCTCCTAATATCCATTTTACTTTTTTATCACGTCCTATTTTTATAATAGCACTTTGATGACGACTTGAAATAATAATACTATCATCACTTGGATCATAATCTACACTATTTACATGAGCCCAGTTGCGCCCTACTCCAGTGCCTGCTATATCGCCAAAAGAATCACTTGCATCCATTTTAGCTAAATCCTCATCACTCAAAGTAACCCCTGCCTTACTAGAATCGATATTCAAACAAACAGCACCTTGATCTAATGCTTTGATTACATTTGCTCTATATGGATCTAAAATTTCAAACAATCTCCACTCATCTACTACATTGCCATTTTTGTCAACTTCTACTATCACATCACGCACTGAACGCACATTTTTACCATCAGGGCGCTTAACATTAGCAGAAGCTACCCTTAAAAGGTAATTTCCATTCTGCATATCATCCATAGAATGAGAAAAATCTATATAAGAAGAAGGTAAAATACGGTTAAAAATTTCTCTACCCATCAAATCATATTTAACATATCTTTGACCAAATCCAAAACTCAAAGCCCCATCTTCATTTTGATGAAAACCCATCATAATACCACGCTTATAAATATTACCCCAATCCATTAATTTATCACTATCTAAATACCAACGAATTTCACCTTTTGTATCAATGATAAATGCATTTGAATTCTCATCCCACTCCATTGCACCACCTGCTGGATTATTCCATACAGACTGAGAACCTTTACCACTTTGTCTTCCTGGAGCATTATTAACCAAATACAATCTATCTTCAAAACCCTTATCTACTTTAATCACTTCTACTTTTTCAAAAGGTACACCTCTTTGCATAAGACTTCCACTAGCTTCTATATTTACCCCACCAGTTGCTATTTTATACACTTCATCTACTACTTTTTCACTTTTTCCAAAAGCAGTTTTGGTATAACTTACTTTTACTGTATTTAAATATGATGGATAAAGTCCAAAAACAGGAATTCCTCCATATGTTTTAATTTTATTAGGACTAACCTTATAAGATATAGTCTGTCCATTTGGTTTTGGAACTATAGTTACACTTACATCGCTTAGTTTGTATCCACCATCCATAATTACAGCACTAAGCGGGGATAAACCATAAGGATTTATTTTTATAGCACCAATTTTACCTTGAATCTCCCAATTAATACTAGCACCACTAGGTCCACCCATAGCTAAAGAAACATTAGGTGCAACTACAACAACACTACTAGCAAGCAAAATACTACTTACAATTTTACTAATTTTCATTCTTTCTCCTTTTTTTAATACTACTAAGCCATTTGCACACTTGGCTCACCTAAAATTTTAAGAATAATTATAAACACCAAAACAATCAAAGCATAAATTTTAGCCTTAGGATGTGAAAATGCATAAGAAATAAACATGCCTCCTAAAATCACCAAACAAACAACAAAAGCCAATAAGCAACAAACCGCCATATTCATAAATTCCATACTAGGAATCAAATACCAACCATTACTATACAACCCATCTTCAAAATTTGGAGGAGTTCCAACAAAAAATTTCTGAAAAGCATTTAAACTACCATAAACATCTTCAGGTACTATAGGTGTATCCATACCACACTCACCTGTTGGTAAAAACCATCCTGGTGCCCATTCATGCAATGGTAAATTAAAAGGATATATAGGAATTTCTCTACACCCATCAACACCAGCAAAAGGATTTTCTGAATGTACTACTTCGTGGATATGATTAAGAGTAAGACAATACTCCATACCAAGCCATATACCCCAAAATACAAAAGTATATGCAAAAATTTTCAAATAATCATTTTTAGGATCTATCAAGGCTAAAATACCACCAAAAGCCATAGTTAACATGGCAAATCTTATATAAACACACTGCTCACAAGGCTCCATATAAAGGTATTCTTGAAACAAAAAGTGTGCTATGAAAGTTAAACTTATCATAGCTACAACCATTATCAACCAAGGTATTCTAGTGTTTTGCCAAGCACTAACTCTACTAACAGGACAAGAACTCATAAAATACTCCAAAAACTACATCTTACTTAACTCTTCTGTTATTTCTATCAAAGCTTGTGGAGATGTGATAGCTTGCGGTGTAATTTGATATTTACCATTTACTATAAAAGCAGGTGTACCATAGTTTTTAGAGATATCATTAGCACTTTCATAAGATTTTAAAATTTCACTAGCCTCAGGAGTTTTTAAAAAATTATCTAAATCTTCTTTGCTTGCTGAAATTGCTTTTAATCCTACTTCATAAAACGCTTCAGGGTTAGCTCCATTTCCCCATCTTTGTTTTTTCTTAAAATAAGCATTAAAATACGCTTCAGAAGCTTTATGAGTTAAACTATTTTTATCACTTTGACTTACTTTATTTTGCTCATCTTTAAAAGCAGCAAAAGCAAAAATTTCATTAGCTTGCTTTCCATAATCACCCATAGAACTAACAGGATAAAATTTATAAGTTAATTGTGGTAATTTTTCTTTAACTTTTGAGATTGTATTGAATTTATGATGATCATAACAATGCGTGCAACGATAAGAAAACACCTCTATTAAAGAATTTTGTGCATTTGGGATAGGTGTTTTTAAAGTAATATACTCTTTACCCTCGCTTAACGCATTTGCGTTTACACCAAAAACAAAAACAGCCAACAAAGCCGAACCTAAGAACATGCTGAATCTATTTTGCATTTAAGCCTCCTTTATTATGTTTATAATTAATTATTAAAAAATCTTATAAACAATATTAGCTTATACTAATCCAACTTAAATGATAATAAAAATATAAAATAAAAATTAAATAATAATTTATTATTTAAATAAAACATTATATCTTGAAACTAAAGATATAATGTTTTGTGTGTTTATTTAGTAGAAAGTTCTTTAACTATACGGATTAATTCTTCCAAAGAAGTGATATACTCAGGATTGATTTGATATTTACCGTTTACTACAAAAGCAGGCGTGCCATAATTTCTTGAAATTTCATTAGCCACATCATAAGCAGCTAAAAGCTCTTTGGCTTCTTTAGTTTGTAAAAATTTTTGCAATTCTTCTTTATTAGCACCGATAGCATTTAAGCCTATTTTGTAAAATAAATCAAGATTGTTTAAATTTAACTTTTGCTCAAAATGACTTATAAAATACACATCAGCAAGCTTATAGGTAAGACTTTTTTCACTAGTAACATCTAAACCTAAAGCTTTTTCTTTAAAAGAAGCTAAAGCAAACATTTCATTTAAAGCCCCGCCATACTCTAACATAGAACTTACTGAAAAAAGATCATATTTTAAATTTGGCAAAGCCTCTTTAACCTTTGCTAGAGTGTGAAATTGATGATGATTATAACAATGAATACAACGATAAGAAAAAATTTCTATCAAAGAATTTTGTGCATTTGGGATAGGCGTTTTTAAAGTAATATACTCTTTACCCTCACTTAATGCATTAGCATTTACACTAAAAACAAAAGCTATAATAGCTAACAATTTAAACATTTTTTGCAACACTTGCATGATTTTCCTTTTTTTGATGATATAAAATACAATTTTAACATAAGATATAAAATCAAGAATATTTTATGCTTTTCTTATAGCATTTTAGATAAAATTTATATTTATTAGACATAAAACAAGGCAAAATAAATGCAAAAGCTTCTAGAATCTTATGGTATATTAGTGCAAGAAAACATCAAAGATATAAATGTAAAAATAAATAAGAATACAATAACTATTCACAACTCCAAAATTAGCGAAATTGATTTAAACATTCTAGGGCAAAAACAAATAAATAAAATCACTATAACAAACTGCGAAATCGATTGTATTTATTTTGCAAATAATAATATAGCATTATTTTTTACAGACTGTATTTTTAAAAATCAAATCATTGCTAGAGGATTTAGCTTTCATAGAAAAGTTAGTTTTATTCAATGTATTTTTGAAAAAAAAGTTGATTTTTCAGGCACAATTTTTAATAATCAAGTTGATTTTGGTTTAACAAAATTTGAAAGTGAAGCAAGGTTTATAGAAACAAAATTCTTAGCTGAGTATACAAACCAAGAAAACATAGAAAATAATTTTAGAGAAGCGGTTTTTAAAGATAAGGCCTATTTTGATAGGGCAGAATTTAAAGCCAGGGTTAATTTTGACATAGCACGCTTTGAAGGTGAAGCTAGATTTATACAAACAAAATTCTTAGCTGAATATACAAATCAAGAAATCACAGAAAATAATTTTAGAGAAGCGGTTTTTAAAGGTAAAACTTCTTTCGCTAGGGCAGAATTTAAAGCTAGGGTTAATTTTAATATGGCATGCTTTGAAGG
>NZ_JANQDC010000013.1:0-44835 GCF_024723695.1 Campylobacter sp. S4:11
AGTAATATGAGATTTTAGGTGATTAATCATCAAATTTTTGACCTAAAATATTACCTTTATAATCTGTATAAATCTCCATCATATTGTTTGTTCTAAATTTATAACCATTGATTTTTTTATCTACTTCTACAATAGTTGCATTTGGTTGTGCTGCTTGTACTTTAGCAATAACTTCTTTTGGGATAAATCCTGTTGGAATACCTTTGTATTTACCATCAACTTCTTTCCAGTCGCCATTAATGATAAAATCAATTTCAGTTCCATCAACTAAATTTACTTCATAAGAATCTACATCTTGTTTTACATAGCCTATATTTACACCTTTAAAATGAGTGTTTAAAAACTCTTGAGCCTTTTGAGGCAAAGCACTTGGACTAACAACCATATCTGCGAACATAGAACTTGCACAAACTAAGCCAGCTAACATTAATTTCATTTTCATTTTTTCTCCTTTAAATAAAAGTTGAAAGAATGATATTGTTTACTTGTGAAATTTATGTGAATTTAATTTTTAAAACCAACTATCTTATTTTTATCAAATGAAGATTCTATTTCTTTTTCTATAGTGTGCAAAAAATCATCCATTTTAAAAATACCATCTTTAGAAATAGCCGCTTTTAAAGCTGTATTTTTAACCACCATTACAATTTGAGCTCCGCTTAATTCATATGAAGCTAAATTTTTTAAATCAAAACTATCATCAAATTTAGCATTTTTAGGCAAAGCTTTTTGCCATATCATTAAGCGTTGTTCATAATTTGGCTTTTTAAATTCGATTTTATACTCAAATCTTCTTGAAAAAGCCACGTCTAAACTTTCTAAAAAGTTTGTTGTAGCTATGATAACTCCACTAAAACGTTCAATTTGTTCTAAAAAAATATTTTGCATTTGATTATGCATTTTATCAGCACCAGCGCTGCTTTCTACCCTAGTACTTAAAAATTGATCAGCTTCATTTAAAAGCAAAATAGGACTTTGCTTGCTTGTTTGACAAAGTTCTTTGTAAGTATCAAAAATTTTTCTTACATTTTGCTCACTCTCACCCACATATTTACTTAAAATTTTCGAGCAATCAAAACTCAAAATGGATTTTTTCATAGCTTTTGCCATACTTAATGCACTCATAGTCTTACCAGTACCAGCAGGACCATAAAAAATTATCTTAGCTTCTATATTTTTATTAGTTTTTATACCCCATTTATTTAATCTTTCTAAAACCTTTTTATCTTGTTGTTTTAATATGCTTTCTAATAGATCTTTAGTGCTTTGGGGCATAATAACATCATTTATATTGATATTTGGCTCGATTAGCTCAAAAATATCTTGTTCTTTAACTAAATTTTGAAGTTTAATTTTTTTATTTTTCTTTGGTTCTTTAAAGTTAATAATTCTTTGTAAAATATCATCACTTAAATAAAAAATCTTAGTGATATCACCCAAAGAATTAACAAATTCATCGTATTCTAAAAGATTTAAACTAAGCAACTTAGAATCTTCTTCTAATAAGGCTTTATTTTCTTGTTTTTGAGCCTCATCTTCACTGATTAAATGAAGTAAAAAATTAAAATCTCTACTATAAGAATTTTCAGTATTTAACAAATACTCTTCTTTTAACAAACTAATAAATATCAAACATTCTTTATCATTTAAAGCATATTCTTTAAAAATCTCTGCTAAAACATTAGAAATTTTACTTTTCTTTATACGCTCTTTAATGTATGCTTCAAATATAGCTATATCTTTTTTAATATTCTTACTTTGAGAGCTTTTAGCAAAAAAACGCAATCTTTGATAAAGCTCGATTTTAAAAAATTCATCTTTTAAATACGCAATATGATCTTCATAAATTTGATCTTGCATATAATCTTGTATGCTTTTATTTTCTAAAACTTGCAAGAAAACTTCGCTTAAACTTAACTCACATTGTAATAAATTTAAAAGCAAGCTTGAATTTTTGCTCGATTTAAAATCAGAAAAAATTTGAACAATAAAACCTTTTTCTATAAGATTTTTAAGATCTTTTAAATGATCTAAATACTCATACTCATCATTTTTAAAAACTTCGCTAAGAAGATTATAAGCATTAATGCTTGCATTTGCCTGCAAATAATTTTTGCATAAATGCTTTAAAATTAAAATTTCATCTTCGCTACATTGTAAGTTTTTATAAATATTGCTTTTAAAAGTATCATTAAGAAAAAGTTTCAAATCTTTCATATTTTCCTTTATATTAACCTTATGCTAAATTTGATTTTGGATTTTTTATCATTAAAACTCATATTTTTATCACAAACCTCATAAAAAATATCATAATTGTTACTTATAATCTTTTGAGTAAAACCACAAGAGGTAGTTTGTTTATTTTTTCCATAAAAAATAGGTTTTTTATAGATTAGATCTTGTAAAAAATCATCATAATATTCATTATTAAAAAATCTTTTATTAAAAAAAGTTTTTGCATAACATACACCATTAACGCAAATTTTATCGCTAATTTTTAATTCAAGCAAGGCTTTAGAAGCACTGTAAAGCTCTAAACTTGTAAAATTTTTTCCCTCATATAAAAAACCATAATCAGCAAATTTAAACTCTGGGGTTTTTAAAATAATATAAGCACTTTGTGATTGTGTTTTGCTTTTTAAAGCACAAGAGCTTAAAAAAACGCACACAAAACACAAAAAAACTATTTGAAGTAAAGTTTTCATTTAAGATTTTTAAAACTAATATTAAGTTCTAAATTGAGTTCTTTTACTATTTTCATCACGCTTTGCAAATCATCAATTTGCTTGCCAACTACGCGAATTTCATTACCTCTAATACTTGAAGTTACCTTTAGCTTACTATCTTTTATAGCTTTGTTAATCTTCTTAGCACTATCAGCATCAATAGCATCATTAACTTTTAAGTTCAGTCTAAAATTTGCTCCGCTTTCCCTACTTAGCTCTTTAATACCATTAGGGTTTATCCCTCTTTTAATAAGCTTTGAAATAACAATATCTTTTAACACTTCAAGCTTTGTTTCACTAGAGCAAATAAGCTTATAAACACTTTCTTTTTCATTTAACTCTATTTCACTTTTAATGCCTTTTAAATCATATCTACTATCAAGCTCTTTTTTAGCTTGCTCTAAAGCATTTTTTAGCTCTTGTTTGTCAATTTCCCCACTAATATCAAAACTATGTTCACTTGCCATTTTCTATAAACTCCTTAAGATTATTAAATACAATTTGGACTAAATTTTGTATGGATTCTTCACTTGCCCATGCAACATGTGGAGTGATGATTAAATTTTCTTTATTTTTTATACCAAGCAAAGGATGATTTTTAATCATAGGTTCTATTTCAAGCACATCAAGTCCTACTTTGATATTTTTCTCATTCATAACTTGAGCTAAATCTGCTTCATTGATGATTCCACCGCGTCCTACATTGATCAAAATAGCCTCATTTTTTAAAAGCATTAATTCTTTTCTACTTAATAAATTTTTTGTCTTATCATTTAAAGGCGCATGTATGCTAATTACGTCACAAGTTTTTAAAAGCTCTTCGAGACTTACTTTTTCATACTCATCATTATTATTAGCCCCTGAGGTAGAATAATAACAAATTTTAGAACCAAACATTTGAGAAACCTTAGCCACTTCCTTACCTATAGCTCCAAGTCCTATAATGCCATGTTTTTTACCGGTTAAAGTATGCAAAGTCTTACTAAAATCACAAAACATTTTACTCTCACACCATTTGCCTTCTTTACTCCATTTATCATAATATGGAATTTGATTTAAAAAAGCAAAAAGCAAAGCAAAGGTATGGCTTAAAACACTTTTTGTGGAATAACTAGCGGCATTTTTTACCACTATACCTTTAGAATTTGCATAAGCTACATCTATATTATTTACCCCTGTACCAAGTTGTAAAATAAGTTTTAAGTTAGTATTATCTATTACTTCTTTGTCAATGATGATTTTATTTATCATTACAACTTGCGCATTAGCTATTCTTGCAATAACCTCATCTTTAGAAGTTAAATCATAACTCACAAACTCGCCAAGACTTTCAAAAACCGTTAAATCCGCTCCACCTAAAGTTGCAGTATCTAAGCATACTATTTTCATTAATCTTTTACTATATGTCCTACAAATTTAGAATAATTATCAAGCACTAATCCGCCTTTTCTAAAACCTAATCCACAACCCTCATAAGCAAAGAAAACCCCTGCTTGGTAATAATTACTTTCATTTTGATTAAACTCAGCAAATTCTTGATACACAAAGCAATTGTTTTGATAATCTCCGCTTGTTTCAAAACTTACATCTCCATTAGCTTCTATAATAGAAACATTGGCTCCTTCTCTACCAAAAACAGGCTTTTTAACACATTTTTTACCCACTAAAGGTTGATCGCTTGTTTCAAGCAATAAAGGATGATTTGGATAAAGCTCCCATAAAATTTTCATTATACCCTTACTTTGAAACAATAAAGTGTAAGCAGGATTTAAAATGATTGCTTTTTGATTTTGCATGATTTGAGTTAAAAGCATAGCAAGCTCACCCTCTTCTATGGCTATGCTCTCCCAAGGAATGAGCTTGAAAAAATACTCAAAATTTACATCATTTTTAAAAATACCCTCAGGCGAAAATTCCACCTCATCTATAAAAGAAAACTCACTCTCAAAACCTGCTTCACGAGCAATGTGTGCTAAAAGTTTGGTTGTGATCATATCCTCATCGCTACCTGCAATTGAAGAAAATAATATCTTCCAACCTTCATAATATTTTTCAAATTCACTTACATCTTCTTCTAAAGTGATGAGTCTTTTAAAGTTATCTTTTAAGGCTTCATATATATTATTAAATTGTGAGCTTTCATCTAGGTTATTTTGCTTTAAAATAGCCCATTGTAAAATAGCACTTTCAAATAAAGATGTTGGAGTATCAGCATTAAATTCTATTAGCTTTATAGGCTTACCATCAAGCCCACCTGCTAAGTCAAACCTTCCATATAAATGCCAATGCACATCATTTTCCCAACTCATCTTAATTGCATCAACTAAATTAAAAGGAATTCCAAGCTCATCAAAACGATCATTATCAATCACTTCTTGCGCAGCAGCTACAAACATATCATAAAGCTCATTCACTGCTTCATAATATGCATTTGCTTCATTTTCCCTCACACAAACTAAGTTAGAATCTAAATAATCACTTCCATCATTATCCGTATGCCATGAAAAGCCAATTTGATCTAAGTAAGATTTTTCTAAAGGATTTACTTTTAAAAAATTCATTTTACACCCTTAAGAGCCAAAAGAGCTAGAAGAACTTGAAGTAGCTTTAGAACCACCGCCAAAAAAGCCTGATTTTTTCGCACTTGAGCCTGAAGTGGCACTTGTGCTTGCTTTATTAAAACTATTTACACTTCTTTGGTAAGCACTTTGATTTGAAAATGCTCCCCTTTGTTGATTTGCAAAATTTTGATTATTAAAAAGCTTAGAGCCTATCCAACTACCAAGTATAGCACCAGCTGCACTTGCAAGCAATGTCTCACCTAAAGAAAGTCCTCCGCTACTCATTTGAGCGTTATTTGGATTTGTTAAATTTGAAGTACCATTGTCTATTTTAGCAGCTTCTTCTTGGATTAGCTTATCCATTTCTTCTTTACTTAAAACTCTTTCAGTTCCATCAAGTTGTTTTAAAACCACCCTAGTTTCATCACTTGGAAATTGATCTTTGATTTTGTATTGATTTGGAGCAGTTTCTTCGATGATAACAAAAGCACCTTGAGTATTTGCTGCTTGGCTTAACGCATTATTAGAATCACTTGCATTGCTACTACATGCACTTAAAGCACCTGCGCTTATAGCAGCAATACCACTTATCATACTAAGCTTAAGTATAGTTTTTATATGTTTCATAATCTTTCCTAAATTTATAAGTTTAACTTAATAAGATTTTAACAAAAAAAGTATTAATAAAAATTAATTGCCTTAATTTATCATAGCCATTAAATTATTACTCAAAATAAACACAGCAAAAGCAAAAAATATAAAAGCACTTAAATAATCAATATGCTTTAAGTTCTTTTGATAAATTCTTACCATGAAAGGTTTAGAAAATAATAAAGAAATCAAAGAAAAATAAATTATAGTTTCTAAAATCAAAACAAAAATTAAAACTATCAACATCCACCGCATTTGGGTAAAATCAAAACTTGCAAAAACGCTAGCAAAATAAAAAATTGCTTTAGGATTAGATAAATTTGTAATCATTCCACTTAAAAATGCAGATATATGAGTTTTTTGAACTTTTATATTACCTATTTTTGCATTTTTGTAAATTCCATAAGCTAAATATAAAAGATAACAAGCCCCAAAACTTGATAAAACAATTTGCAAAAATGGAAATTGATGGAAAATCGCACTCAAACCAAGTATAGAAAGTATAATCCATACACTAACGGCTAAACTTATCCCCAAGCTTGCCTTTAAAGCACTTTTAACTCCTTCTCTTAATGCATATGAACTTACTAAGAAAAAATCAGGTCCTGGTAAAATAAGTCCAAAAAAATGAATGATTAAAATCCAAAGAAACATAAATAATCAATGAATAAAAGCCGATTTCTCGGCTTTTTTGGTATTAGAGTCTTGACTCGTAGCGTCTAAGCATATAAAGTCTTTTAAGCATTTTTTTGCGTGCTGAAATTTTTTGTTTTTTACGAATTTCAGTCATAGGCTCAAAAAATCTTCTAGCGCGAACTTCAGTAACAACTAGATTTCTATCTACTTGTTTTTTGAATTTTCTATACGCTTCATCAAAAGACTCGTTAGGATGTACCTTAATTCCTGGCACGACCCTCACCACCTTTCTTAAATAAAATTAAAAATGTATTATATCATAATTTTACTTGAAATTAATTTTTATTTTTGTAATAATTACATAAATAAAAATTAAACATAAATTCTTAATATAAGACAAAGTTTGGTTTAATTTTTCTAGTACTACAATTTAAAAAACATTTTTTAAGGAAAATAAAAATGAGTGCTTGTATCACCAATTATACTAAAAAAAGGTATATAGCCTATATCATTTCTATGATTATTTTTATAATACTACCTTTTATAAAAATTAATGACAATCATTTCTTTTTATTAAGTTTTGATCATAAAAAGCTTAATTTGTTTTTTATTGCTTTTGATACCCAAGAGCTTTACTTAATGCCATTTGTTATCATGGGCATGTTTTTAACTATACTTTTTATCACCACTCTAGCAGGAAGAATTTGGTGTGCTTGGAGCTGTCCTCAAACTATTGCTAGAGTTATTTATAGAGATTTATTGCAAACAAAAATCTTTAAAATTCATAAAAGCACAGCAAATAAACAAAAACAAGTAGATGGATTTTTTGTCCAAAAAGTTTTAAGTATTGTGATTTTCTATCTTTTTTCATTATTAATGATGAGTGCATTTTTATGGTATTTTGTACCGCCTGAAGATTTTTTTGTATATATTCAAAATCCTGCTGATCATTTATTGCTTTTGGGGATTTTATTTTGTGCTTCTTTAGCCTTTACTTTTGATATAGTGTATTTGGGTGAAAAATTTTGTGTTTATGTATGTCCTTATGCAAGAATTCAATCTGTAATGTTTGATAATAATACTATTCAAGTAATCTATGATGATAAAAGAGGTGGTGTGATTTATGATGGGCATACCAAACTTTATCAAAAACCACCACAAGGTGAATGTATAGGATGTGAAGCCTGTGTAAAAATTTGTCCTACACATATAGATATACGTCAAGGAATGCAACTTGAGTGTATTAACTGTCTTGAATGTGCTGATGCTTGTTCAAAAATTCAAGCCAAATTTGATCGCCCTAGTTTGATTAACTGGACTAGTGCAAAAGCTATTGAAACAAGGAAAAAAGTAAAATATTTTAGATTTAGAACCATCGGATATTTAGTAGTTTTATGTGGTGTTTTTGCAGCCTTAGTTTTAATGGGAAGCAAAAAAGAAAATATGCTTTTAAATATCAATCGTTCTAGCGAGCTTTATCAAATTAGAAAAGCCCATGATGGAGAATTAATCATTAGCAATGCTTATGTATTTTTATTTCAAAATACAGACAATAAAACTCATGAGTATTATTTTGATGTGAAATTACAAGGTATTGAAGATGGTTTAGAAATCATTAGACCAAAAAAACCTTTTAAACTAAAAGCTGGTGAAAAAGATAAACATATAGTTGTTTTAAAAGCTACTAAAAAACTAGCTGATAATGATAGAAAAGATACAGTAATACCTTTAACTATCAAAGCTTATGCACTTGATGATAAAAACATCATAATCACAAGAGAAAGTAATTTTGTGTATCCTAAAAACTCAATTATAGAGCATAAAAAACACTAAAATGGAAAAAAGACTTTCTTCAAAATCTCAAGCAAGGCTTGAAAAAATCAAACAAATTGCTGCGGAGTCGTTTTTAGAAAACGGCTACGAAGCAACTAATCTTAAAGATATCATCAAACAAGCTGGTGGATCTTTTTCTTGTGTATATGAACATTTTAAAAGTAAAGAAGGTTTATTTGAAGATATACTAAATGATTTTGCTGAAAATCATTTTTTAGCTACTTTAAAAAAAAATATGAAAATCACAAATGAATTAAGCTTAGAAGAATATTTATATCAATATTCCTTAGCTTATTTAAAAATTTTCAATAATAAAAAAACTATTTCTATAGTAAGACTTCTGTATTCTCAAATTTATAATGATAAATTTGATTTTTCTTCATGGTTTAAAGGTAATAATCGTAAAGAGGTTGAAAATGTTTTACGAAAAAGATTTGAAATAGAAAATGAGCATTTAGCTAGTAATGCTGAATTTTTAAGTGTTACATTTTGTGCCATGCTAAGAGGAACTTTTTTTATGCAAAGTATTTTTGGAAACAAAGTACTAATGGACAAAAAAGAACAAGAAGAACATGCATCAAAAATCGTAAAACTTTTTATTAGTGGGATTATTAACTTTAATTAACTATATATTGATAGAATAATTATGCATATAATTTTGTAATATAAATTACTTTTTTCGTTTAGCTAAATAAATAATTTTAAGGAAACCAATGAAAACAAAACTTTTAACTCTAGCTTGCGCTTCACTTATCTTTGTAGCATGCTCAAATGATAAGAATGCACAAGTTAAACAACTCCCTCCCCAACCTGTAAGTATTATGACTATGCAAAGTTCTAATTTACCTTTAGAATTTACCTATCCTGCAAGATTAAGCACTGAATTAGATGTAGTAATTAAACCTAAAGTAAGTGGCGAAATCAAAGCAAAATACTTCAAAAGCGGCCAAGCCGTTAAAAAAGGTGATAAACTTTTTCTCATAGAGCCTGATAAATACCAAGCAAGTGTAAATATGGCTTATGGGGAAGCTTTAGTAGCAAGAGCTAATTTTGATGATGCTGAAAAAAATTTCAAAAGAGATCAAATTTTAATAGAAAAAAATGCTATTTCACAAAAAGAATTTGACGCAAGTTTGGCTAAATTTAATTCTACCAAAGCTAATTTAGAAAGTGCTAGAGCAAAACTTGCTAATGCAAGATTAGACTTAAAATACACTGTAGTAAGCGCTCCATTTGATGGAGTTGTAGGTGATACACTAATGGATATAGGTGATTATGTAAATGCTTCATCAACCGAACTTGTACGTATTACAAACATTAATCCTATCTTTGCAGACTTTTATATTTCTGATGTAGATAAGATCAATATGAATAAAAATCTACAAAGTGGCAATTGGCAATTAGAAAATATCCAAGTACAAGCTAATGTTGGCGGTGAGCTTTTTAATGGAAAATTATATTTTATAGATAGTGTTATAGATACACATAGTGGTGGAGTAAAAGCAAAAGCTGTTTTTGATAACAACAACTCAAGCTTAATGCCTGGTTCTTTTGCAAATGTTCATGTTGAAGGCTTTGTTCAAAAAGATGGGTTTGAAATTCCTCAAGTTGCGCTTTTACAAGATGATAGTACTACTTATGTTTATACTCTAGTAGATGGAAAAGTAGTTAAAACTAATGTGAATGTTATTTATCAAACTTCTGATAAAGCAATCATTGATAAGGGCTTAAAAAATGGCGATAAAGTCATTTTAAATAATTTTAAAAAAATCCGTCCTGGTGCAAGTGTTAGCGTAATGGAGAATAAATAATGTTTTCTAAATTTTTTATAGAAAGACCTGTATTTGCTTCCGTTGTAGCTATTATTATTTCTTTAGCGGGCATTATAGGACTATATTCTTTACCTGTAGAGCAATACCCTTCTTTAACCCCACCTGTTGTAAAAGTAAGTGCAAATTACTCAGGAGCTGATGCTCAAACAGTAGCTCAAACAGTAGCCATTCCTCTTGAAGATGCAATCAATGGGGTTGAAAATATGATTTATATGGAATCAACTTCAAGTTCTTCAGGAGATATGAGTTTAAGTGTATATTTTAATATAGGTACAGATCCTGACCAAGCGACAGTTGATGTTAATAATAGAATTTCAGCTGCTACAGCAAAATTACCTGAAGATGTTAAAAAAACTGGTGTTAGTGTAAGAAAAACTGGTTCAAGTATATTAGAAGTTGCTACTTTATATTCTCCTGATGGTTCTATGGATTCACTTGAAGTATATAATTATGCTGCGTTAAATATCTTAGATGATCTTGCTAGGGTTCCTGGTGTAGGTAATGCCGTAGCAATCGGCTCAAGAAATTATTCTATGAGAATTTGGCTTAATCCCGATTTATTAAATAAATATCAAGTGACCGCAACAGATGTTATTGCTGCAGTAAATGAACAAAACGCTCAATATGCTACTGGTAAGATAGGTCAAGAACCTGTGGTAGAAAGATCACCTTATGTATACTCAGTAACTATGCAAGGAAGGTTAAAAAACACAAAAGAATTTGAAAATATTATTATAAGAGCAAATAGCGATGGCTCTTTTTTAAGACTTAAAGATGTTGCAGAAGTTTCTTTAGGTTCAAGAGAATATACATTTAAAGGTAGATTAAATGGAAGCGATGCTACTCCTATATTAATTTTCTTACAAACTGGAGCAAATGCAGTAAGTACAGCTGAGTTAGTACAGAAAAAGTTTGAAGAGCTTTCAAAAAGCTTTCCAGAAGGTTTAGCCTATAAAGTACCTTATGATACAACTATATTTATTAAAGCTTCTATCAAAGAAGTTGTAAAAACATTTTTTGAAGCACTCATTTTAGTTGTGATTGTAATGTACTTGTTCTTGAAGAATTTCCGTTCGACTATCATACCTATGATTGCTGTTCCTGTTTCTATTTTGGGAACTTTTGCGGGATTATATGTCTTAGGTTTTAGTATCAACCTTCTTACACTTTTTGCTTTGGTATTAGCTATTGGTATTGTTGTTGATGATGCAATTATAGTAGTTGAAAATATCGATAGAATCATGCATGAAGATCCAAATATAAGTATAAAAGAAGCAGCCATTAAAGCAATGGATGAAGTTGCTGCACCTGTTGTTTCTATCGTTCTTGTGCTTTGTGCGGTGTTTATACCTGTTTCATTTATATCCGGTTTTGTGGGAGAAATTCAAAGACAATTTGCCATCACTTTAGCTATTTCAGTTGCAATCTCAGGTTTTGTAGCATTAACACTAACTCCATCTTTATGTGCAATTTTCTTAAAAAGAAATGAAGGGGAGCCATTTTACTTAGTAAAAAAATTCAATGATATATTTGATTGGTCAACTGAAGTTTTTGGCGCAGGAGTTGCTTATATATTAAAAAGAACCATACGCTTTGTCTTGATTTTTTTCATATTCTTAATCGGATTATATGGATTATTCAAAATAGTACCAAATTCACTTGTACCACCTGAAGATCAAGGTAGTTTTTTATCTGTTGTGAACTTACCAGCAGCTTCATCTCTCAATAGAACAACCCAAGCTATGGATGCAATGGGTGAAGAAATCGGTAAAAATGAAAATATTACTGATATTGTAGGTCTTATAGGTTATGATCTTTTCACAGGTTCTTTAAAAGAAAATGCTGGTGCAATGTTTATTAATCTAAAAAATTGGAATGATAGAGATACAAGTAGTTTTGATCTAACTAGTATGTATAATAAGCAATATTTTTTAAATCCAAATTTTCAAACTTTCTTTGTTAATCCACCTCCAATTCAAGGTTTAAGTTTAACTGGTGGTTTTGAAATGTATGTACAAAATCGTGGAGGTAAAAGTTATGAAGAAATTCAAGTTGATGTAAATAGATTAGTTGAAGCAGCAAATAAACGTCCTGAGCTTGCAAATGTAAGAACTACACTTGATACTAATTTTCCACAATTAAAATTGGAAATTGATCGTGATAAAGTAAAGCTTTATGGTTTAAATTTAGCAGATGTATTTAGCACACTAAATGCCACGATAGGAACTTACTATGTAAATGATTTTTCTATGCTTGGAAAAAATTATCGTGTAAATATTAGTGCAATTGGAGATTTTAGAAATACACAAAATGCTTTAAAAAATATTTTTGTTAGATCAAAAGATGGTTCTATGATAGCTCTAGATAGTGTTTTAACACTTCATAGAGGCGTTGGGCCTGATGATGTAAAACGTTTTAATATGTTCCCATCAGCACTAGTACAAGGTGATCCTGCACCTGGTTATACTTCAGGACAGTCTATTGATGCTATTGCTCAAGTTGCCAAAGAAACTTTAGGAGAGGATTATTCTATTGCTTGGTCAGGTTCTGCTTATCAAGAAGTTACAAGTAGTGGTGCAGGTCAAGTAGCTTTTATACTAGGGCTTTTATTTGTATTTTTAATCCTAGCAGCTCAGTATGAAAGATGGCTTATGCCTTTAGCAGTAATCACTGCTGTGCCTTTTGCGGTGTTTGGCTCTTTACTTCTTGTATGGCTTAGAGGCTTAGAAAATGATATATATTTTCAAACAGGACTTTTACTTTTAATAGGACTTTCGGCTAAAAATGCAATTTTGATTGTCGAGTTTGCTATGGAAGAACATCTTAAAAAAGGAAAAAGTATTTTTGAAGCTTCTATTAGTGCAGCAAAATTAAGATTTAGACCTATTGTAATGACTTCATTAGCATTTATTTGTGGTATTTTACCTTTGTACTTTGCTTATGGAGCAGGAAGTGCAAGTCGCCATGCAATAGGCACGGGTGTTATAGGAGGTATGATAGCAGCTTCTACTATAGCCATTTTCTTTGTACCTTTATTTTTCTATTTATTAGAAAGCTTTAATAAATGGCTTGATAAAAAAAGAGGTAAAATCAATGCGTAAATTAATAATTTTTGCAAGTTGTTTTTTAATAACAGCTTGCAGTTTAAAACCAAATTTAGAAATCAAAGATGTAAATTACACTAAAAGTTTAGACCAAAATATTAGCATTAACAAACAATGGTGGAAAGCTTTTGATGATAAATATTTAAATACCTTAGTCGATCAAGCTTTAAAAAACAATAACGACTTGCAAATTGCATATATAAATTTACAAAAGGCTTATGAAACTTTAGGTATAGCAAGAAGTGATTTACTTCCTAAACTTGATGGAAGTGCTAGCGGAGCAAGAGCAAAAACTAGCATTAATGCTCCAAGTAACAAAAGCAATGAATTTGCTTATGGTAATGATTTTAACATGGGTTTAAATTTAAGCTATGAAGTAGATTTATGGGGTAAATACAGAGATACTTATGGTGCTTCAAAAGCAAAATTACAAGCTAGTGAGTTTGACTATGAAAGCGCAAGATTGAGCTTAATTTCTAATGTAGTAAAAACTTATTTTAACCTAGCAAGCTTAAGCGAGCAAGTAAAAATTTTAGAAGAAACAACCCAAAGTTATCAAAAAACTTATGAGTTAAAATTAGAGCATTTTAAACTTGGAGTAATTAGTGAGTATGAGCTTAACAAATTTAAAGCTGAGCTTGAAAATTCAAGAGTTTTACTCACAAACGCTAAGATTCAAAAAGAAGCTAATACCAAAGCCTTAAAAATCCTAACTTCAAATGATATTGATGATATACTTTATAATAGCATAGAGTATAAAAAAATAGGACAATACGAGCTTAGCATACCCGAGGGCATTGGCAGTGAAATTTTGCTTCAAAGACCTGATGTGCAAGCTAGTTTAAAAATTTTAGAAGAAAAAAATTATCTTGTTGGAGTAGCTAGAACTGCATTTTTACCAAACCTTTCTTTAACAGGACTTTTGGGTTTTCAAAGTAATGATTTAGATCTTTTAGTCAAACATGGAAGCAATACTTGGAATGTAGCTGGAAATTTTGCGATGCCGATTTTTCATTGGGGTGAAATTATGAATAATGTTAATATTGCAAAGCTTACCAAAGATGAAGCATTTTTACAATATGAAAACACCTTAAAAACAGCTTTTGGAGAGATAAGACTTGCTTTATTTAACCGCCAAAGCTATTATGAAAATGAGCAAAATTATAAAAATTTATTTCTAGCCCAAAGTAAAATTTATGAAATTTCTACCTTAAGATATGAAAATGGCGTGATTAACTTGGCTGATTTTTTACAAGATCAAAGAAATTATTTAAATGCTAAACTTTCTTATACTAACTCATCTTATGAGCTTGCAAATTCTATTGTAGATGTTATGAAAGCTTTTGGTGGAGGATTTAACGCTAAAGAAGAATCAAAAGAAAACATCAAAGCTATGGAAGAAAACTTAAAGGAAAACTTTTATAACAACTAAGTCTTTAAGGCTTAGTTGTTAATGCATTTGAATTTGAATTCTTTGATTAAAATTATTATTTCCTCTATCTTTTGGGCTATTATGCTCAAAACGATAACGCATACTACCTGAAACATTAACATCTTGAAAAATTTCATCTAAAGGTGCAGAATTTGACACACTTATAAATCCTAACAAAAATACAAAAAATGCTATAAAAATCTTTTTCATTATAAAGCCTTTGTAAAAATATGATACAATTATAGTCTTTTTAAATAACTACAAAATGAAATTTTAGGAAAAATATGAATTTTTTACAAAACTTAGCTCTTTCTTACTCACACAAGGCTATGCAAAAATCTTTAGAGAATGGTTTTGATGTGAAACTTTTAAAAGAAGGACAAGAAAAAAAAGTTAATCCAAAAAAATCTTATATGCTTTATGCTCACATACCATTTTGTCATACTTTTTGCCCATATTGTAGTTTTCATAAGTATTATTACAATGAAGATTTAGCAAAAAGATATTTTGAAAGTTTAAGAGAAGAAATCAAACAAATCAAAGACAAAGGATTTGATTTTACTTCTATGTATGTGGGTGGCGGCACTACTTTAATCAATGAAGAAGAGCTTGCTAAAACTTTAGAACTTTGCAAAAAATTATTTAACATCAAAGAAATTTCTTGCGAAACTGACCCTAATCATATCGAACCTAAAAAATTAGAAATATTTAAAGGGCTAATAGATCGCTTAAGCTGTGGTATACAAAGCTTTGATGATGATACTTTAAAAAAAGTAGCAAGATACCATAAATTTGGCTCTAGCAAAGAACTTCAAGAAAAGCTCTCTAAAGCCATAGGTGTACTTCCTATTATGAGTATTGATTTGATTTTTAATTTTCCTTCTCAAACTAAAGAACAATTACTCAATGATTTAGAAATAGCCAAAAGTTTAAAACCTCAACAAATCACAACTTATCCTTTGATGAAATCAAACCTCACAAAAGATAATATTGCAAAAACTCTAGGAGTAAGTTTTAAAGATAATGAATTTGAATTTTATAAAATCATTATAGATTTTTTCAAAGATTATGAAAGAAATAATGCATGGTCATTTTCTTTAGAAAAAAGTAGCTTTAATGATGAGTATGTAAGTAGCCATCATGAGTATTTAGGAGTGGGAAGCGGGGCTTTTAGTTTTTTAGATGGAGAACTTTTAATCAATGCTTTTAATTTAAATGATTATTCTAAGCTCATCAAAGAAAAACAAAATGCAAATATTGCTAAAGCTAATTTTGGCAAAAAAGAAATCATCAAATATGTCTTTTTAACCGAAATGTTTGCAGGTAAAATAGAGATTGATAAATTTAATAAAACTTTAGAATGCAATTTAGAAAAAGATCTTTTCATAGAACTTTTAGGCCTTAAACTAAGTAAAGCTATAAAAAAAGAAAATAATACTTTATACACAAGCGATTTTGGGCGTTATTTGTTTATGGTCTTGATGAAAGATTTTTATACGGGTATGGATTTAGTGCGTGCTGTATTTAGAGATGATAAACGCTTACAAGATAAAGAACGCATAAATATCATGCAAGAAAATGTTGATCCACTTGATTTTAAAAGCATGAAGTTTAAAGGATAAAAAGCCTTTTTTTTAAGGCTTTTTACTAAAATGGTCTTACCACCATCATAATAGCGATGATTATAAATAATATCGTTGGAATTTCATTATAAGCTCTAAAGAATTTCCCACTTTTTTTGCAAGTATCATTTTGAAGTTGTTTTAAATAATAATAATTTTGCAAATGATAAATAATTAAAAGCAAAGCACAGGTTAATTTAGCATGCATAAATCCTGATCCAACCATTAAAGCTTTATTAGCATGAAGCATTAAACTACCACTTATTAAAGTTACAATCATAGCAGGTGTTTGGATATAAAAATACAATTTTCTTTCTTGAATTTTTACCACTTCCACAAAGCCTTTATTGTCTTTATGTTCTGTATGATATACAAAAAGTCTTGGTAAATAAAACAATCCAGCCATCCAAGAAACAAAAGCTAAATAATGCACCATTTTAATCCATAAATACCAGTCAGTTAAAAAATCTAACATTTTTCTCCTTTTTTATTAAAAATTTCTTTTATTAAAATCAAAGCTACGCTAATGTTTATCATCACATCAGCTAAATTAAACACAGCAAATTCAAACCACTTATGCCAAAATACAAAATCCACCACACCTATATGCACAAATCGATCAAGTAAATTTGAACACCCAGCAGATAGCATAATAGCAAAAGCGATCAAATGTGTTCTAAAAAATTCTTTTTGATAAAGCAAATACACAAACAAAGCCAAAATAAAAACAAGTTGTATGTATTTTAAATACTCTCCTAAAAATGCAAACATTGAAAAGGCTACACCGGTATTATAGGTTAAAACTAAATCAAAAAATTCACCCTTATACTCAAGCCCTTGCAAAAACAAATACTTACTTACTTGATCTAGTATAAAAACTAAAGCAAAAACAAGCCAAAATTTTAAAGATAAAATTTTAAGCATTCAATGCTTTCATAAAAAAGCTTTCAACAGCTTTCATTTCTTTTTCTAAAAGCTTAATGTCTTTTGCTTCAAGTAATAAGCGTATTAAATTTTCTGTACCTGAATACCTAAACAAACTAGCAATTCCTTTTTTTTCTAAATCTTTTTTCAATTCTTCTAAGCCTGCAAGCTTGCTTAGGTCTTTTTTTTCTGAAATTTTAAGATTATGCAAAAGCTGTGGGTAAGGTTTAACTTGATTTAAAATTTCACTTGCGCTTTTTGCTTCACTTAGCATTAAAGCACTAAATTGTAAAGCAGCTACCAAACCATCTCCAGTTTTTGCATAGTCACTAAAAATAATATGCCCACTCTGCTCCCCGCCAAAATTTCCACCGCATTCTTTGAGTTTTTCAAGTACATATTTATCGCCTACATTGCAAGTTTCATGTGTGATTTTATGTTTAGTTAAAAACTCTTTTAAAGCACCATTACTCATTATAGTGCTAACTACACTTGATTTTAACTTGCCTTGTTTTTTCAAAAATAAAGCTAAAACACCCAAAAGACTATCTCCATGAGCTACTTCGCCTTTTTCATCCACAACAACCAAACGATCCGCATCCCCATCAAAAGCAAAACCCACATCTGCTCTAAATTTCTTTACTTCTAAAGCTAAATTTAAAGGATGTAAAGCCCCGCAATTTTCATTGATATTTAAACCATTTGGCTTATCATTGATCACAATCACATCTGCACCTAGTTCTTTAAAAACCGTAGGTGCTACCTTATAAGAAGCTCCATGAGCCACATCTAACACAACGCGCAAAGACTTTAAAGTCAGCTCTTTAGGAAAAGAATTTTTTATAGAAACAATATATCTTCCTATCACATCATCAATTCTTTTTGCCTGACCAATTTGTGATTTTGTTGTTCTTGCTTCTTCTATGAGTTTATCGTTAAAATAAATTTCTTCTATTTTTGCTTCTGCTTGCTCATCAAGTTTATTTCCATGGGCATCAAAAAATTTAATACCATTATCATAGTAAGGATTGTGTGAAGCTGATATCATAATCCCTGCATCACAACGCATATCTTCAGTTAAAAACGCAATAGCAGGTGTTGGCATAGGGCCTATTTCTATAACATTATAACCTATAGAAGTAAGCCCTGAAACGATAGCATTTTCTATCATATAACCGCTTCTTCTTGTATCTTTTCCTACTAAGATATTGTTTGTAAGAGCTTTGTCTTTAAAATAAATTCCAGCAGCCATAGCCAAACGCATGGCTAAAAATGAATCCAAAAACTCCCCCGCTTTACCGCGTACTCCATCTGTTCCAAAAAGTTTCATTTTTTTACCTTTGATTTTAAATAGTGCAATTATAAGAAAAAAAGTTAAGTAATGTATAAATATGAGAATTTTATAAGCATTAGTTAGTAATAAAAATATATAATTTTTAAAATTTCACTTAAGGAAAATGAATGAAAAAAATCATCGCAGGGGTTGTAGTAGTAGTTTTACTAGCTATAGGGTTTTTTACCTCAGCTTCTTACATTAACTCTATCAATGGAAAAATATTTGCTCAAATGAGCCAAGATACAGCATATTATAGTGTTGAAGATGCTAACTATACCAAAGGACTTTTAAACTCCAAAGGAAGTTTTATAGCTACACTAAATGACTTGCCTTATAGTTTTAAAGTGAATGTGGATTTTTCTAATAATTTTTTTGCAAGTAATAATGCCATCGTTTCTATTTTAAATGAAAATGAAGACTTAAAAGGCATTTTCCCAAATGAAGAAATCTTTAAAATCTTAGTTAGTGCAAAAGGTGGAGACATTAATATCAATGCAAAAATAAATGATATCAATTTTACCCGCAATAATACAAATTTAGTTTTAAATAATACATCTTTTAAGATTACAGGTTCTGAGGAATTTGTAAAAAATATGGAGCTTAATCTAGGTTATGTTTTATTAGAACAACTATCTCATGAGGAAAAATTAGAAGCAAAAAATATCAAAATTTCTGAATTTCCTATACAAAAATTAAGTTTTAATGATATTTTTAGCCCTAGTAGAAATAGTGAGCAAAATATAAGCATTGATAATGTTAATTTTATAAGTTCTATTGCTTTTGACTTTGATAAATTAAAAATTTTTGCAAAAACAGCTCAAAATGCTCAAAATGATTATGATAGTGTTTTAAAACTAGATTTAGCTAAATTTAATCTTGCAAATGAAAACTTTATGTTAAATAATATTAATTTAGATATGAATTTTAATAATCTTTCTAAAAAAGCTTATGATAGTTTAGTGCAAAACTCAAACACTGATATTTTTTCTATGATGCTTTTAGCAAGTCAGTTTTTAAAAGCAAACCCACAAATCATCTTAAATAATCTAAGTTTTGAAAAAGAAGGTAAAAAATTTGACGCAAATGGACAAACTATTTTCACTGAAAATAATATAAAATCACAATTACATGCAAACACTGAAATTCTTCCTAGTCAAATTTGGCCTGATTTTGCAAATTTTGATACTTATTTTGTAGATAATAATGGCTCTTATGTGCTTGATTTTATCTATGATGATTCTAATAAAAGTGATGTTACAACTATCATTAATGGTGAAAGACTTACCATAAATCCACAATGACAAATTTAAGCTTAACTTTTCGTCCTAAAACTTTAGATGAGGTTTTAGGACAAGAGAATTTAGTAGAAATTTTTAAAAAATTCATACAAGTTTCAAAACTCCCTCATAGTGTATTTTTTGGTCCAGCAGGTTGTGGGAAGACTTCTTTTGCAAGGGCTATAGCGTATGAGTATAAACTAGACTTTTATGAGTTTGATGGAGGGAATTTTAAACTTGAAGAGCTTAGAAAAATACTAAGTAATTATGAAAATTCTTTATATAAACCTTTGATATTTATCGATGAGGTGCATAGACTTTCAAAAACCCAGCAAGAAATGCTTTTAATCCCTTTGGAAAATCAAAAATGCCTTTTCATAGGTGCAAGCACTGAAAACCCTTATTTTACTTTAACTTCAGGCATAAGAAGCAGAAGTATGCTTTTTGAATTTAAAGGTTTAGAATATAAAGACTTAGAAAAACTTGTCACAAAGGTACAAGAAAAACTCCAATGTAAAATCGATGATGATGCCAAAGACTTTTTAATCACTTCTAGTGCAAATGATGCAAGAAGCTTTTTAAATTTATGCGAGTTTGCTTTGGCTTTAGATAGTACTCATATCACACTTGAAACTTTGAAAAAATTAAGAGCAAATGTTTTAAGCGATGGCACTTCAAGTAAAGATACACACTATAGACTAGCTAGTTCTATGATAAAGAGCTTAAGAGGAAGTGATGTAGATGCGAGTTTGTATTATCTTGCGAGGTTGATTGATGGGGGCGAAAGTGCGGATTTCATCGCTAGAAGATTAGTGATATTTGCAAGTGAAGATATCTCAAATGCAAACCCACAAGCACTTAATCTAGCCACAAGCACACTCATAGCAGTAAAAAACATAGGCTATCCTGAAGCTAGGATCATCTTAGCTCAATGTGTGGTATTTTTAGCAAGTTCACCCAAGTCAAACTCAAGCTATCTTGCTATAAATGAAGCACTAAATTATGTGCAAAACAACCCCGCATTAAAAATACTTCCTTATCTTGATAATAACAACCCACAAAGAAAAAACTACCTTTATCCACATGATTTTGGAGGCTGGGTTAAGCAAAAATATCTAGAAAAAGACTTGAAATTTTATCATAGTAAAGGTATAGGTTTTGAAGCACAGCTAGATTTATGGCTAAATGATATGAAAAAAATTAAAAAGTGATTTTAAGCACAATGTAAAAATATTTTTATATAATTTTTGTTTTTTTAAGGTTCCGTAGCTCAGTTGGTAGAGCACCACCTTGACATGGTGGTGGTCGTTGGTTCAAGTCCAATCGGAGCCACCATTTTTTATTTCTTTCGATTTCTTTAATTTCCAAAAAATGCTTTCAAAATGCTATATATAAACAAACTAAATGATCTTTGATTTCAATTAATTTCTTTTGTGTTATAATTATTTTCAATTAATTAAGGTCATTATTAGGGTTCTTAAAACCTAATAGGGTTCTTTAAAAGAGCTTTATATTTTTGTATATCCTAGTGATCAATATCGCTAATTGCTGTAATTAATTGTTCTTTATGTGTAGAACCAATCTTATCATAATTATAAATTAAAAATCTAGTATCTACTAAGAGGCCTTGAATTTCCGTGTAGCTTTTGCTGTTTTTCCATTCAATAGTAGCTTTTCCAATATTTTCAAAAATACCATTTATTTTAACTTCAAAATTATTATTTTGTTTGTTATACGGCATCAAAAAAACATTATATATCTTCTTATTTTTTGTTCGATATTCTGCATATTCGCCATAAGCTACCTGTTTAATTATATCACTACTTTGTGGCAATCCTTTTAATTTTACACCATATTTGTAGTATTTTGCATCTAATATATAGATTTTGCCATCATCAATCATAATAGTATCAGGTTGTAATGAGCTATTATCTTTATTATCTGTATATTTTAATTTCCACTGAGTTTTTGGAAAATATTCATCCTTATCTGTAGTACCAAATGCTCTATCTATCATCTTTTCCCAAATAGTATGAAAAGCCGTTGTTCCAAATTTAAACTCGCTCTCTTTTAAAGATTTATCACTTTGTAAAAGCATATCTCTCATAGAACTAAAAAGTAATCGTTTTTTATCATCAAATGTATTATCTAATTTACTTTGCAAAACATAAAGACATTGATTTTTATTTATTGGTAAGTTGTATTTTGGTGGCATAAATGAATTGTAAGCAAAACCAAATTTGCAAAATGCCTCATAAACACAATATCTATTTATAGCTGTAATTAACCCATTTTTATTGGCTTGATTTTTTTTAGCTTGAAACTGCATATAAATTACAGAATTATTATTTTGGATGTTAGGGCGATTTTTATTAATCGTTCTAGCAAAGTTTATCTTACCTTTTGTAGTGGTTTGATAGATATTTTCTCGCTCGGTATAGTAACCGTGAGAAAGAAAATATTCTATGATATTTTTATACGCAATAAGTGGAAATGATTGCTCGATCTGTTCGTTTTTATTATCTACAAAATAAGATTTTGTATGAGATTTGTTAAATTTTAAAAGTACAGATATTAGTTTTCTAATATCTGTTCTTATATTCTTGTCATCACAATCTAAGTTAATCCCTAGTGGAAAGCAAATTTGAAGCTTATTTTCTTTACTTCTAATACCAACAAAATTATCGTCTAATTCATTGTCCATAAAGCAATGCTCCCTTAAATTAAACATATAACATAGCCTTAACATCATCGATAAAAATATCAAATTGAGATTTTCCATCTTCATTAACAAATCTTTCAATGACTTCTTCTAGTGTGTGGTATTTATTTTTATTAAAAAGTTTATCTTTGTCAAATTTAAAAACATCATCCCAAAGATATTTTAAAACTTTGTGAGCAAATTTTTCTTTACTTTCTAGGTCATCATTTCTTACAAAAAATACACCAAGTCTTTTATCTTCCATGGAGTTAACATCATTATCGCTTTTGGATATGATCGAATTTATAGTTTTACAAAATTTTTGCCAAGTAACATCGGTATTTAAAATTTTCTTATCTATAAAATTTTTATATTCATTGTATTTTTCTTCACTTTCAAACTCTTTTTTATTTTTATCAAAAGAATTTCTAATAAGTTGCATAGAAAATCTACGCTGAAAAGCAGTATCAAGTGTAAAGACATTTTGATCACTTGTATTCATTGTGGCAATTATCCATAAGTTTGATGGAATCTTTATATGTCTTTGTGTATTACCTTTATAAACTATTTTTGCTATATTATCATTATTTATAGCATAATTACTATTTCCATCTTCATCTCTATCAAGTAGTTGAAAAACTTCACCAAATATTGCAGGAGCATTGCCACGATTTATTTCATCAATAACTAAAATATATTTACCACTTGGGTTATTGTATGCTTTTTTTAAAATATTTGTAAAAGGTCCAGGTATAAAATCATAACTTACGATTTCATCTTTTACAATAGGCATTATTTGTCCTACAAAATCACTATATGAATAGTCAGGATGAAAAACTAATTTTTCAAAGATATATTCATTTTGTGGATACTTTATTTTTATAGTATGACTTTTACCACTACCTGGCACACCATACAAGATGATATTTTCTCCACCTTTTTCTCTTAAATTTTCATCAATTTCTACACTGTTGTTATTGCTAGTATTGTTAAGAAAATTTGGCTCTTCATTATCACTATAAGCGAGTAAGTGTAAATTATCCCATCTGTTTCTAGTCTTAAATTGTGGATTATTTACCAAATCTAATAAAACTTGATATCTTGCATCATTTTTTGTAATAATTTCAAGCATATATTTTTTTGATCCAATATATGCAAACAGTAATATATCATTAATACTAAGTTGATAACTAGGCTCAGTTTGGACAATTTCAGCAACTTCTGCATTTATAATCTTTTTAATATCCCCGCCAAGTCGTGGATCTGTTGATGTTAGTATTTTTACCTCACCACTTTCGTTTGATAAAGTACCTTTCATTGATATTATTTCTTGATCTTTTGCACTACCAAAAAAACTATGTAATATATATTGCTTTATACTGATTTGTTTTTCAATACACTGTTTATCTACTTTTCTTAAATAAATTTTCACTTTTTATCCTTTTTATTTAATTCATTTTTTATAAATTTGCCCCATTGTTCAGCTATTGCCTTAGCAAATCCAGGAAAAGTTTTACTTCGCCAAATTTGTCTTTCTTTGGCTGATTTTGTTTTAGTTAATCCATCACTATACCATTTGGCTATACGTTTACCACTTTTAAACTCTATAAATTCACCTGGTTCAACTATATTTGTATATTTAAGCAGTGGTAGATTTTTTAGCCAAAGACAAGTCTTTTTACTTGCACTGTCACCAAAGTGATATGGTTGAACTATTTGGTCTGCTTTACGGTAACGAGTATTCATAATACCTATAGGATTTTCTATAGCAATATATGGGATTTCCACCTTTGTTAAGTCAATGAAAAATTTAACTGCTATTTCTCTATCTTTTGCTCTATTTGGAAATTTTGGATGTGGTCTGCGCTTTGCTATCGGTAAATCTTTATCATCAGGATGATAATACCATTTTGCACCACTAACTGCTAAAAAAGTACAAGGTGGATGTGCTATCATCATATCCCACTTTTTTACATTAATATTTATTCCACTTTGTGTTATGCCACCTTTATTTTTTATAATACTAAAAATATCATGATTAAAATGCCATTCTGGATGATTACCACTGCACTCTAAAAGGTCACAACTATAAGCATTAAAACCAAGTTTACGAAATTCGATACATACCCTTTGACTCTCTTCACAAGCCACTATTATATTAATTTCTCTCATCTAAAACCTTTGCCACTGCTAGTGCTATATGTTTTGCAAAATTCACAGGGACTGCATTACCTATCATTTTAAAACAAGATCCTTGTGAACCTATAAACTCAAAATCATTTGGAAAAGTTTGTAAAATAGCAGCTTCTCTTATCGTAATAGAACGATTTTGTTTTGGACTAGGATGAATAAACATAAAACCATCTTTTTGTAAATGTGATACAAGTGTAGGACTTGGTTTATCCCATTCTAAATTTCGATATTTATTATGTTTTGAGATTTTCCCTGTAATTTTAGTATAAAAATCAAGTTTTTCTTTTGTAGTAGCATTATTCATACTATTTTCTACCCAAAATTTCATAGCTTTTAAATCACGCTGGTTATTAAATCGAGGAAAATTTTGAGTTAAATTAAAATTACTAACTAATTCATGAGATATATTTTTACCATCTATTTTAATTGGTATTTTTAATGGTTTAAATTTAGGAAGATTTTTTAACACATCTTTTAGCATAAGTGGTGGATTTTTTGATTTTAGATTATTGAGTATTGTGTAAAAATCTGTCAGTTTTTGTTTTTTTTCATTATTTTTTTTAACACCAAAAATTATTACACGATTTCTAATTTGTGGTACATCATAATCATTACTATTGTAAATTATATCTTTCATTTGATTTGGATTTTTTATATCATAGCCAATTTTAGCAAAAGCACTATAAATTCTATGTGTTATAAATTTATTACCAGGTTTAGCACTTAACATACCAGGCACATTTTCAAAAACAAAGCACTTTGGCTTATAATAATCTACAATTTTTGCAAAACTCTCAAAAAGATAATTTCTGTAATCATTTTTCATAGAATTTTTATCTTGAGCTCGACCTGCAATAGAATAAGCTTGACAAGGTGGACCTCCAATGATTATATCAATGTTTTTACCATTTAATAAACCATTTAATCCATATTTTGCAATATTTTCATCATTATCATTAATATAATTTTTTAATGATTCTTCACTCCATGAGCCATTTATTAATTCATCAACCTTTTGAATGTCAAATCTAATAACTCTTTTTTTAGCTTCTTTTAAAGTAAAATTAAAACGCTTTACTAAATCATTTCTAAGAGTTTCAACCATAGGCTTTTCCCATTCAATGTGGGCTAATATATCAAACCTATTTGTTTGTTTAAAACCTAATGATAATCCACCAGCACCAGCAAATAAGTCGATACAAGTATATTTTTCATTTTGCTTTTCCACTATTTATGCTCTCTCATATTTAATAATAATTATCATTTTTTATTACAATAACATACTTAATACTAATTTTATAACAAGTGATTTGTTAGTTTCTACAAATACTCTTATATAAACTTTTTAAAATTCTTTTTTATAATATTTTTAATTCTCTTATTTTCATATACTTAATGAATTTTATGAATAATTTGTACTAAATTTTATATTTTATAATTTTGTGATTATACATTACAAATTATAAAAAAACATAAATTATATAAATATTAGTATGTTATATAAATTTTATAACTTATTCATTTTGTAATTATCAATTAATTAAAAACTATTATAAAGTTATTTAAATTAATAATTTTAAAGACAAAATAGCAAATACAATGTTTAATATGATCTATGAAAATGTAAAATGATATCTAGGTAGTTTTACCAAACTACCTATTTTTACATATACTTTAACAAATTCGTAAAATCTTGAATTTCTTTTTCTTGATCTAAAATAATTTTTTTCGCTATATCGGTGATAGTTTTGTCTTTAGAATAAAATAAAATTTGTTTTGAAGCATCAACCGCGCCTTGATGGTGTGCTATCATCGCTTCTAAAAAGTCTTTATTGATGTTTTTGCTTTCTTTAACCGAACTCATTAAAATCATCATTTTTTGCATTAACTCTTTTTCTTCTTGAACGAATTTTTTATAAGTTTCTTCATCAATTTGAGTTTTTGTATAAAGATTTTTATCTAAAATTTCTTGAAATTCTTGAATTTCTTTTTCTTGAGCTTTGATGATATTTTGAGCGATTTTTTTCATCTCTTCACTTTTAGTATGTTCTAATAAAAGCTTAGATGAATCAATAGCACCTTGATGATGTGGAATCATATTAGCTAAAAAATCTCTTTCTATATCATTGCTTTGTACTAAAGGATTTTTCATCATAGGTTCATGCATACTCATCATGATTTGTGATGAAATACTTCCAGAAGCTCCATGATGAGCATGATGAGAATTTGCAGCAAATAAAGCACTTGCTAAAACTAAACTTGAAACTATAATTTTTATTTTCATTTTTTTCCTTGACTTTTAATTTAAAATCAAAAATATATAAAAATATCACAAACTAAAATTAACAAAAAAATTCAATTTTTTTTTGTTATAATTTATTTAAAAATACACAAGGATGGAAAATGCTTAGAGAACTACTTGAGATAAAAAAAGAAATGGAACCTATAATTCATGATTGTTCAGTAAAAATTCAAGTAGCCGCAAGAGAAGTAATCGTAAGAAAAAGAGAATATGAAATTTATGGACCTATGATAGATAGAGTATATCTTGATAATGCCATTTATATTAAAATTTTTGGTAGTGGGCGTGATACAAAAAGCACTAAAGTAGATATTAAAAACGGCCTTTATATGGTGTATGTAGCTCCCGATAAACCAACTAATCAAGAAATAATGAATAAACTAAAAATCGCATTTGAAAGTATAGATAATAAATTCATTTCAAGAATTTTAGAACTCAATAGAAGAATGAAAGAAGTGATCAATAAAACCCAAGCAACTCTAGCAAAAGCATCAAATATGAATGTTTTAATAGAAACTAACCTAGGCGAAGCAAGTGCAGCACATAAGTTTGTAATAACTATCAAATATTTAAAAGATAATCAAAAATTAGAATTAAAAAATTCAAAATCTGCAGGTAGCTTTAGAGATACTAAAAATCACATCAACCTAGTAGTAGAAAAAAATACTGATTCAGCTATATGTGAAAAACTTTTACATGATGTTGAAATTTATTTCATAGGTAGTGGAAAATAAAATCACTTTTTTACTCTCAAATTTGCTAAATGTGTCAAAGCCACCGCAATAGCATCTGTGATATCAAGTGGCTTAATATCTTTTGAAATTCCAAGCAATCTTTTCACCATAAAAGCTACTTGCTCTTTAGTAGCTTTTGCTTTACCTGTTACCGTTTTTTTCACTTGTAAAGGTGTGTATTCTGCAAATTCTCCATGAATTTGTAAAATTTTTAAACTCAAAGCTCCACGAAATTGTGCTAATTTTAAAACCGTTTTTGGATTATAAGCAAAAAATATATCTTCTATAGCTACCTCATCAAATTGATGATTTTTAAAGATTAGATCAAGCCCTTCACATAATTCTGTGATTTGATACTGCAAATCATTAGGTTTGATTTTGATAAGCCCTGCTTCTATGAGTTGATTTTTATTATTAATCCTTTCTACAATAGCATATCCACAATACCTAGAACCAGGATCTATCCCTAAAACTTTCAAACTTTTCACCTTTTTATTCACATAGATGTGAAATTTAAATTTTTATGTGAATAATTTTAACCATTTTTTATAAAAAATAAGCTAGAATTTTAAGTTTTACATCATAATTTATAAGAAAAATAATGAATATAAAAGATTTTTTACTTGAATTTAAAACTGAAATTAGCAATAACGAATACAATACTTACATTTCTCACTTACAATTTAGTGAAAAGTTAAGTAAAAATAATATCTTAGTATTTATCGCACCAAATCATTTTTTAGCTAAATTTATACAAACAAAATACGCACAAAAACTAGCTTATTTTTATGAAGTAAAAACAGGAATTAACCCTCAAATTAAAATCATCACAAATGATCAAAAGGTAGAGAAAAAACATTTTTCTACAGATATTTCACAGATTAAATTTCAAAGCACTATTTTAAATCCTTCTTTTACTTTTGAAAGCTTTGTTGTAGGGGATTCTAATCAATTTGCCTATGCGACCTGCAAAGCCATTACCGATAAAAGCAAACTTGGAAAATTATACAATCCTATCTTTATCTATGGCCCTACAGGACTTGGAAAAACTCACTTGCTTCAAGCTGTAGGAAATGTGTGTTTGGATAATGGATATAAGGTTATTTATGCTACAAGTGATAATTTTATCAATGATTTTACCATGCATTTAAATAATAAAACCATGAGTAAATTTCATGAAAAATACAAAAATTGCGATGTTTTACTCATTGATGATGTGCAGTTTTTAGGTAAAACAGACAAAATTCAAGAAGAATTTTTCTTTACTTTTAATGAAATCAAAGAAAAATTCGGACAAATCATCATGACAAGTGACAATCCTCCAAATATGCTAAAAGGCATAACAGAACGCTTAAAAAGTCGCTTTGCAAATGGGATCATCGCAGATATCACTCCACCTCAGCTTGATACAAAAATCGCAATTATTAAGAAAAAATGCGAATTTAATGCTATTTATCTCAAGTCTGAAGTCATAAGCTACATCGCTACTTCAATGGGAGATAATATCCGAGAAATAGAAGGAATGATTACAAATTTAAATGCTCAAGCAAGACTTTTTAACCAAGAAATCACTTTAGAAGTCGTTAAAAGCTTTATGAAAGACCACATCAAAGAAACAAAAGAAAATATCAGTGTTGAAGATATACTTGCTGATGTTTCAAAAAGCTATAATCTTAAGCCAAATGATATAAAATCAAACAAAAAAACACAAAATATCGTTATGGCAAGAAGGGTTGTGATATATTTAGCAAGAGAACTTACAACTATGTCTATGCCTCAACTTGCTAGATTTTTTAATATGAAAGATCACACCGCCATTTCACATAATATTAAAAAAATTCAAGAACTAATGAGTGAAAATGAAAATTTAAAAGCCATAGTAGAAGAATTAAGAAATAAAATTTTGACAAAAATAAAGAGCACCCTGTGAATAAAAGTGAAAAACAAAAAATTTTATTCTACGAGTAAAATTTCTATAAAAAAAGACTTTTAAAAAGCATTTCACATTTTCACATTGCTTATTATTATGATAAAATAAATTTAAAAAACAAAGGAAGTAAAAATGAAAATTAGCATTAATAAAAACACTCTAGAATCTGCCATAGTTTTAACTAACTCTTATGTAGATAAAAAAGACTCAAGCAACATCGCTTCTCACTTACTTTTTGAAGTAGTTGAAGATAAACTAATCATAAGAGCAAGTGATTATGAAATAGGTATTAATTATAAAATCAAAAAAATCAAAGTTGAAAGTGCAGGTTTTGCAACTGCTAATGCTAAAAGTATTTTAGATATTATTAAAAGTTTAAATAACGAAGATGTAGTTTTAGAAACCATAGAAAATTTCCTTTTTATTAGACAAAAAGGAACTAAATATAAACTTCCTATGTTTAATTATGAAGATTTTCCAAATTTTCCAAGCACTGAAGGAAAAGATAAATTCGATATTGATTCAAGTGATTTAAGTAGATCTTTGAAAAAAATCCTACCTGCAGTTGATACAAATAATCCAAAGTATTCTTTAAATGGTGCTTTACTTGATATAAAAACTACTCACATCAGCTTTGTAGGAACAGATACAAAACGCTTAGCAGTTTTTACACTAAATAAAACAAATGAAAAAGAATTTAACCTTTGCATTCCTAAAAAAGCTATTTTAGAAATGCAAAAAATCTTTTTTGAAAAAATTGAAATTTATTATGATGAAAATATATTGATTGCAAAAAATGATAATTTTGAGTTTTTTACAAAACTTATTAATGATAAATTCCCTGATTATGAAAGAGTAATTCCAAAAAATATCACAAAAGAATTTATTTTTAAAACTGAGGAATTTATGGATGCATTGAAAAAAATCAATGTAATCACTGAAAAAATGAAATTAAATTTCCATAAAGATAAACTTGTATTTGAAGGTATTAGTTTAGATAATATGGAAGCAAAAACTGAACTTGAAATGGAACTTAATATAGATGAGGAATTTAATCTTTGTATAAAAAATAAATTCATCACTGACTTTTTAAATTCTATTGAAAGTGAAACATTTAAACTTAGCATAAATGAACCTCATATGGCGTTTTTAGTTTCAAGTGAAGAATTACAAACTGTAATTATGCCAGTTATTTTATAAGGAAAATAAATGCAAGAAAATCAAAATTACGGCGCAGGAAATATTAAAGTTTTAAAAGGCTTAGAAGCTGTTAGAAAACGCCCTGGTATGTACATAGGTGATACCAACATAGGCGGTCTTCATCATATGATTTATGAAGTAGTGGATAATTCCATCGATGAAGCTATGGCAGGTTTTTGTGATACGATTAATGTAGAAATTACCACAGAAGGCTCTTGTATAGTAAGTGATAATGGTAGAGGGATTCCTGTGGGAATTCACCCTACTGAAAATATCCCTACTTTAACTGTAGTTTTAACCGTGCTTCATGCAGGTGGGAAATTTGATAAAGATACTTATAAAGTTTCAGGTGGTTTACACGGGGTTGGTGTGAGCGTTGTAAATGCTTTATCAAAAAAGTTAGTTGCTACAGTGCATAGAGATGGAGAAATTTACAGACAAGAATTTTCAGAAGGTAAAGTTACAAGTAATTTTGAAACCATAGGTAAAAGTAAAAAAACAGGAACGATTATAGAATTTTGGCCAGATAATCAAATTTTTGAAGTGACTGATTTTGATTATGAAATTTTAGCTAAAAGATTTCGTGAACTTGCATATTTAAATCCAAAAATTACTATAAATTTTAAAGATAATCGCGTAGGTAAAGCAGAAAGTTTTCATTTTGAAGGTGGTATAAGTCAGTTTGTTACAGATTTAAATAAAAAACAAACTCTAACTAAGGCTATATTTTTCAATGTAGATGAAGAAGATGTAAATGTTGAAGTAGCATTGCTTTATAATGATAGTTATAGTGAAAATTTACTTTCTTTTGTAAATAATATTAAAACTCCAGATGGTGGAACGCACGAAGCAGGTTTTAGAATGGGTTTAACTCGTGTTATAAGTAATTATATTGAAGCTAATGCTAGTGCTAGAGAGAAAGATTCTAAAATCACAGGTGATGATGTAAGAGAAGGTTTAATAGCAGTTGTAAGTGTTAAAGTACCTGAACCGCAATTTGAAGGACAAACTAAAGGAAAATTAGGTTCAAGCTATGTTAGACCTATAGTTTCTAAGGCTTCTTTTGAGTATTTGACAAAATACTTTGAAGAAAATCCTATCGAAGCAAAAGCTATTATGAATAAAGCTTTAATGGCAGCTCGTGGTAGAGAAGCAGCTAAAAAAGCTAGAGAATTAACAAGAAAAAAAGAAAGTTCAAGTGTAGGGACTTTACCAGGAAAATTAGCTGATTGTCAAAGTAAAGATCCAAGTGAAAGTGAAATTTATTTAGTTGAGGGTGATAGTGCGGGAGGTTCTGCAAAACAAGGTAGAGAAAGAACTTTCCAAGCGATTTTACCTTTAAGAGGTAAAATACTCAATGTTGAAAAAGCAAGGCTAGATAAAATTTTAAAAAGTGAGCAAATTCAAAATATGATCACAGCTTTTGGTTGTGGAATCGGTGATGAGTTTGATATAGAAAAATTAAGATATCATAAAATCATCATCATGACTGATGCTGATGTGGATGGTTCTCACATACAAACTTTGCTTTTGACATTTTTCTTCCGCTTTATGAATGATCTTGTAACAAATGGACATATTTATTTAGCTCAACCACCTTTATACCGCTATAAAAAAGGTCAGAAAAAAGAAATTTATCTAAAAGATGAAAAAGCTTTAAATGATTATTTGATCGAAACAGGTATAGAAAGCTCTACTTATGAAGGTATAGGATTAAATGATTTAAAAGATTTTTTAAAAATCGTTGCAGCTTATAGAAGTGTTTTAAAAGAATTAGAAAAAAGATTTAATGTAATTTCAGTGATTAGATATTTGATAGAAAATCCTGATTTAATAAAAGCTTCTAATGAAGAATTATTTAAAATTATAAAAGAATTTTTAGAAAAACAAAATCACAATATCTTAAATTCATATATCAATGAAAATGAAATTCGTGTTTATGTGCAAACTGAAAATGGTTTAGAAGAGCTTATCATCAATGATGATTTATTTGCTAATCCTTTATATGAAGAGGCAAATTATATTTATCAAAAAATTAAAGATAGAGATTTAAAATTTGATAAAGATATTTTAGAAATTTTAGATGAAGTTGAAAAAAATGCTAAAAAAGGTGCTTATATACAACGCTATAAAGGTCTTGGTGAGATGAATCCTGAACAACTTTGGGAAACAACTATGGATCCAAGTAATCGTCGTTTGTTAAAAATCACCATAGAAGATGCTCAAAGAGCAAATGATACTTTCAACCTTTTCATGGGCGATGATGTAGAACCACGCCGTGAGTATATACAAGCTCATGCTAAAGATGTTAAACATTTGGATGTTTAATCTTTAAATGATTTTTTTAATTGGAGGGCAAGGTCATAGTGGAAAGACCTTGCTTGCTCAAAAACTTCTTGAAAAATTTTATTATCCTTATTTGAGTTTAGATCATCTAAAAATGGGCTTAATTAAAGGAATGAAAGATTTTCCTTTTAAAGTAGATGAGGATGAAAAAATAGCTGAGTTTTTATTTCCTATTGTAGATGGTATAATTCAAACTTGTATAGAAAATGGACAAAATTTAATCATTGAAGGAATTTATCTTATTCCAAAAAAGCTAAAAAAATTTCAAAATCATTCTGATATTAAAATATTTTATATCATTTTTTCAAAAGAATATATTTTGCAAAATTATGCATTAATCTATCAAAATGAAAATATTATAGAAAAGCGTTTATTTAGTGAAAAAGAAGAAATAAACACTCTTATTTTAAATCATCAAAAACTTAAAACTCAATGTGAAAATTTAAATCTTTCTTTTATTGAAATTCAAAAAGACTATGAAGCTGAATTAAAAAATGCAATAGAATTTTTTGCCTAAAAGTAAGTAAATAGTTATATAATATCTAAAAAATTATAAGGATTAAAATGCATTTTACTCAGCAGCAATTGCAACGATTAATGCTTCATTACGCAGGAAAAATAGCTAAAGATAGAAAAGAGCAAAAAATAAAATTAAATTACAATGAAGCTTTAGCTTATATATGTTATGAATTAATGGAACTTGCAAGGAAAAATTTAAGTGTAAGTGAATTGATGAGCATAGGAAAAACTTTACTTACAAGTGAAGATGTGATTGATGGTGTTGCAAGTATGCTTGATGAAATTCAAATAGAACTTCCTTTTGAAGATGGCACAAAATTAGTTACTATACATGAACCTATATCAAATGATGATAAAATAAAAGCTGGAGAGATATTTTTATCATCAGAATTTATTGTGCTTAATGAAAATAAAACTTCTATAGAAATCAAAGTAAGCAATAAAGGTGATCGTCCCATACAAGTTGGCTCGCATTTTCATTTCTTTGAAGTTAATCGCTTTTTATCTTTTGATAGAGAAAAAGCTTATGGAAAAAGGTTAAATATCGCTTCAGGAACAAGTGTGAGATTTGAGCCAGGTGAAGAAAAAACAGTAAGTTTAATAGAATTTGGTGGTTTAAAAAAGGTTTTAGGTTTTAATAATCTTTGTGATGATTTTATCAATGATGAAAATAAAACTAAAGCTTTATCAAAAGCAAAAGAGAAAGGATTTCTTTGATTAAGATTAGCAAAAAAGACTATGTAAATATGTATGGTCCAACAACTAATGATAGAGTAAGATTAGCAGATACAGATTTAATTTTAAGAGTAGAAAAAGATTATACTTTATATGGCGAAGAAGTTAAATTTGGTGGTGGTAAAAATATCAGAGATGGTATGGCTCAAAGTGTGAGTGAGGGAGACTTTCCGGATTTAGTTTTAACTAATGCTTTGATTGTTGATTATACCGGTATTTATAAAGCAGATATTGGGATAAAAAATGGCTATATAGTAGGTATAGGAAAAGCAGGTAATCCTGATATACAAGATGGAGTTGATCCTAGCTTAATTATAGGCACAAATACAGATATTATTGGTGCAGAAGGTTTAATAGTAACTGCAGGTGGTATTGATACTCATATACATTTTATTTCTCCAACTCAAATTGAATGTGCCTTATATAGTGGTGTTACTACTATGATAGGAGGTGGTATAGGACCAAGTGAGGGAACAAATGCTACAACTTGCACAAGTGGGGCTTATCATATACATTCTATGTTAAAAGCTACGCAAAATTACCCTATGAATTTTGGCTTTTTAGGTAAAGGAAATTCAAGTAATAAAAATGCTTTAAAAGAGCAAATTATAGCTGGTGCATGTGGCTTAAAAATTCATGAAGATTGGGGTGCTACTTCTAGTGTGATTGATGCTAGTTTAAATATAGCTGATGAAATGGATATACAAGTAGCTATCCATACAGATACTTTAAATGAAGCAGGTTTTGTAGAAGATACGATTAAAGCTATTAATGGTAGAGTTATCCATACTTTTCACACTGAAGGTGCAGGTGGTGGCCATGCTCCTGATATTATTAAAATGGCAGGTTTTGAAAATGTTTTACCTGCAAGTACTAATCCTACTATGCCTTTTACTAAAAATACCATTGATGAGCATTTAGATATGCTTATGGTTTGTCATCATTTAGATAATAAAATCAAAGAAGATGTTGAATTTGCAGATAGTAGAATTCGTCCTGAAACTATAGCAGCAGAAGATAAACTTCATGATATGGGTGTTTTTAGTATTATGAGTAGTGATTCTCAAGCTATGGGACGTGTAGGTGAGGTGATTTTAAGAACATGGCAAAGTGCTGATAAATGCAAAAAAGAATTTGGTGCTTTGAAAGAAGATAATGATTTAGATGATAATTTCCGTATTAAACGCTATATAGCAAAATACACTATAAATCCTGCTATTGCACATGGGATTGATAGTTATATTGGTTCTATTGAAGTAGGAAAATTTGCTGATTTAGTGCTTTGGCAACCTAAATTTTTTGGAGTAAAACCAAAGCTTATTTTAAAAGGTGGCTTGATAGTAGGTGCAAAAATAGGCGATGCTAATGCTTCTATCCCAACACCTGAGCCTATTATCTATGAAAAAATGTTTGGAGCAAATTTAAATGAAAATGCTTTACATTTTGTTTCTAAAGCTTCTTTAGAAGCTAATATACCTGAAAAATTAAGCTTAAAAAGAAAATGTGTTGCAGTAAAAAATTGTAGAAATATCACTAAAAAAGATTTGAAATTTAATGATAAAGTTCAAGATATAGAAGTAAATCCACAAACTTATGAAGTAAAAATAAATGGTGAGCTTATTAGCTCTAAGAGTGTTGATTCTTTAGCTTTAGCTAGAAAATATTTTATGATTTGATGATTTTACTTCAAAATAAAATAACGCATTATGATTTAAATAAAGAATGCGATTTTTTAGAGCTTAGTTGGTTTGATACTTTTAAAAAGATATTAAGAACAACGACTTTAAAAGGACTAGATGTCGCTATAAAAATGCCTGATAATAAAGGTTTAAATCATAATGATTGTTTATATGATGAGGATTTTTTGATTTTAGTGAAAATCAAACCTGAAAAGGTTTTAAAAATTCACATAGAAAATGAATACAACCTTGCTTTAATAAGTTATCAAGTGGGTAATATGCATTTAAATTTATTTTATAAAGATCATAAACTTCTTACTTTAGAACAAAACTCTATCATAAGGTTTTTAGAAAAATTTAATATAAAATACGAAAAATGTGAGGAAATTTTAGAGCCAAAATATATGCTTGATATGCCAAGTTTTATCCAAGTTGATCCAAATTTTAAACTTATTAAAGAATAAAGATGAATAAATTAAATTTTTTACTTTTACAAATTAGTGATTCTTCTTTTCCTATAGGAGCTTTTTCACATTCTTTTGGTTTAGAATCTTATGTGAATTTTGCTTATATAAAAAATATAGAAGATGCAAAAAAAGTTTTAAAAACTCAGCTTTATTCTAATATTTTGTATTTTGAGCTTTTAGCTTTGAAAATAGCTTATGAAAATGCAAATGATGTAAAAAATTTACTAGTCTTTCAAAGAAAATTTTTATCAAGTATAGTTGCAAAAGAACAAAGTCAAGCTTATGTTTTTTTAGCTAAACGCTTTGTAAAAAATGTCAGTCTTTATGGATTATCAAATCCTTTATTAAATCAATACATTAAAGGAAATCAAACTCCTATTTATCCTTTTGTGTATGCTTTATTTTGTAAAGATAATGAACTTGATTTTATGTATGAAAGTTTTTTATTTGCTTTAATGAGTAATTTTATTAATATTCTTGTAAAAATCATACCTTTATCACAAAATGAAGGGCAGATTTTACTTTTTCAATTACAGCAAGATTTTCAAAAGGTTCTTTCTAAATTACAAAATTTAACTTTAAAAGATTGGTGTGAAAATCACAATATCTTAAATGATTATTTGGGTATAAAACACCAAAATTTAGCATTTAAAATTTATATTTCTTAAAAGGATTCTAATGGTTAAAATAGGCATAGGTGGTCCTGTAGGTAGTGGTAAAACAGCTTTAGTATTAAATTTATGTCAAGCTTTAAAAGATGAGCTTTCTTTGGCTGTGATTACAAATGATATTTATACAAATGAAGATGCAAATTTTTTAATCAAACAAGGTATTCTTGAAAAAGAAAGAATCATTGGAGTACAAACTGGAGGTTGTCCTCATACAGCCATTAGAGAAGATGCTTCTTGTAATCTTGAAGCCGTTGAACTTTTACAAGAACGCTTTAGTGATTTAGATCTTATTTTTATAGAAAGTGGCGGAGATAATTTATCGATGACTTTTTCACCTGAACTTGTGGATTTTTTTATCTTTGTTATAGATGTTGCTCAAGGAGAAAAAATTCCACGCAAAGGTGGTCCTGCTATTTGTAGGTCTGATTTAATGATTATCAATAAAATAGACTTAGCTCCTTATGTAAATGCTTCTTTAAAAATCATGCAAGAAGATACTTTAAAAATGCGTGGAGATAGACCTTTTATCATGAGTAATCTTCAAACTAAAGAAGGTTTAGATGAAATCATTACTTGGATTAAAAAATACACACTTTTAAAGGATTGATTTGTTTGCTCAAAAGAGTGTTTTTCAACTTACATTAGATACTATCAATGAAAAAACTATCATAAAAAATTCTTTTTTCACACCTCCTTTTAAGCTTATGAGGAATTTTTATGATAAAAAATTAACTAGTATATATGTTTTAAATTCTAGTGCTGGAATTTTCAAAGAGGATCATTTAAGTTTTGAAATCATATGTAAGAAAAGTACAAACACCACTATACTCACACAAAGTTATGAAAAGGTATATGATACTAAAGATTCTTTTGCAAGTAAAAATATTGATTTTACTCTTGAAGAAAATGCAAGCTTTTTTTATATGCCAAAGCCACTTTTGCTTCAAGAAAATGCAAATTTTATACAAAATACAAAGGTCAATCTAGCTTCTTTTTCAAGATTAGTTTATGTTGATTTTGTCATTTTTGGTAGAGTGGCTATGGATGAAAAATTTGCTTTTAAAAATTATGAGAGTTTAACTCAAATTTATAGAAATGATACTTTAATTTTAAATGATAAAATTAAAATCAATCCTTCCTATATGAAAGAAAATGAATTAAATTTTTTTGCAAATCATACGCATTATTTGAGTATTTATCTTTTTGGATATGATGAGTTTTATGAAGAATTAAAAGCTTCATTTGACGATATAAATCAACTTTTTTATGAGGGTTTGTGTATAAAAATTCTTAGTAATGAAAGTGAAAAATTACTTTTACTTCAAGATAAGCTTTTTAAATTTTGTCAAAATAAAATATAAAATATTGTGGTATTATAAAGTTTTAAAAACAAACTAAGGATTATAAATGCGATATGGTGAAAAAGAAATCAAAGAATTTAGTGTAGAAAATATGGAAGTTTGGCCAAATGATGCTAAAAATGATTATGTGATTAAAATCACTTTGCCTGAATTTATGTGTTGTTGTCCGCGTAGTGGATATCCTGATTTTGCTACAATTTACTTAGAATACATTCCAAATAAATTAGTAGTAGAACTTAAAGCAATCAAACTTTATATCAATACCTTTATGTATAGAAATGTTTCGCATGAAGTAAGTATTAATGAAATTTATAATACTTTAAAAGAAAAACTTGATCCAAAATGGATAAAAGTAGTAGGCGATTTTAATCCTCGTGGTAATGTGCATACTGTGATTGAATGCAGATCTGATTTAGTAGTGCCACAAAATTAAATTTTTATTAAAAATAAAAAGATATATTAAGTCTTATTTTAAGGAGTAAAATATGAAATTAAAATTATTTTCTTTAGTTGCAAGTGTGGCTTTGATTTCAAATTTGGCTTTAGCAGATGAAAATTCAGGTTTGCTTTTAGGTATTGATGCAGGATGGTTTCATACTAAGGTAAAATCTGATCTTGAACATACTAAAAATAATAAAAAAATCAATGGTGATTTAGAAGGCGATGTTCCTGTTTTTGGTTTAAGAGTAGGTTATCGTTTTAGTGAAAATCATAGACTTTATGGTGCTTATAATTATTCAAGTGAATTTAGTGATGTAATCAACACTACAAGATTAAAAATTGATGGAGAATTTACTACACATAAGTTTTTGCTTGGTTATGATTTTACTCCAAAAATCTTTGAAAAAATAAGAGCGGTTTTAGGTGTATATGGTGGTTATGCAAGAACGGATATGACTTTAAAAACAAGTTTCTTATCTTTATCTCAAGACTTTGATGGTTATACGTATGGGGCAAAAATCGGTGCTTTGTATGAGTTAAATCAAGCAAATGAAATTGAGTTTGGTTTTAAAGCTGAACAAACTCATTATGATACAAGAAATTTCAGCACTGCTAATTCATCAAATTTTTATGATCCTAAACAAACAAATTATGGTTTATATCTAGGATATACTTATAAATTCTAAGGAGAATATATGCCAAAAGATGCAAATGGAACTGAACTTAATGCAGGTGATAGTGTAAGTGTTGTTAAAGATTTAAAGGTTAAAGGCGCAAGTACTACTTTAAAGCGTGGCACGACTATAAAAAATATTAAGCTTACAAACAAAGACACTGAAATTGAAGCTAAGGTAGATAAATTTGGTGTGATTGTTTTAAAAACTGAATTTCTTAAAAAAATATAAGTAAAAATTCCCAATCAATCTTGGGAATTTTCTTCTTGATAAACACAATGTTTAAAAATAAATTGATGTTCCTCAGGTAAGTTTTCAAATAAAGCATTTGCGAGTTGTCTTATCTCCCAAAGGGCTGATTTTGAGCTTCTTAGAGTAATAAAATTTTGCAAACTTCTTGCATTAATAGTTAAAGTTAATTCTGTTTTATAGCTTTCTGGTAAGCAGTATTTTGCTATGTCTAAACTAATACTATTTTGCAAAATCAAACGCAGATTTTCTAAAGCTTTGATACTTGCATTATCTACCACTTCATTTCCGGTTAATACCAAGTATCTTTTAGCATTTTCAAAGTCATTTTCTTTAAATTCACTTTCATTTCTTAGTTCTTTTAAAGTATATCTTGTGCTTTTGACACTAGGACTGGTGTGGCGGTGTCTTGCGACTTCTTGTAAGCATGCTCTTGAAATACCTTGTATATAAAAAGTATAGTTTAAATGCTCTAAGGTTGAAGCATGTTTGAATTTATTTCCCACTCGATCGATTAATTCTTTATCTTTTTCGCCACCACAATCGCCTTTGTCAAAACTTTGCCAACATGTTCTTGTTGCATGAGAGCATACAGAAAGTGGAGTATGATTTAATAATGTGACTTTCATCGAAAAATTCCTTCAAAAATAATTGAATTTTACACAAATGTTTATAAAAATAAAATTTTTTATTCGTTATAATTTCAAAAAAAGAAATAAGGCTATTTTATGAAATTAAAACAAACTAAGTATATTTTTGTAACCGGCGGTGTTTTAAGCTCATTAGGAAAAGGTATAGCAGCAGCTTCTATAGCTACTATTTTAAAAAATTCAGGTTTAAAAGTAAGTATTTTAAAAGCAGATCCTTATATTAATGTAGATCCTGGTACGATGAGTCCTTTAGAGCATGGGGAAGTGTTTGTTACAGATGATGGAGCTGAGACAGATTTAGACTTAGGACATTATGAGAGGTTTTTAAATGAGAGTTTATCTCAGGATAATAACTTCACAACAGGAAGAGTTTATCAAAGTGTTATAGAAAAAGAAAGAAGAGGAGATTACTTAGGAAAAACCATACAAGTAATTCCTCATATAGTTGATGAGATAAAAGATCGCATTAAAAAGGCTGGAGTTGATAAAGATATTTTAATTGTTGAAATAGGTGGTACAGTAGGAGATATAGAAGGCTTACCATTTTTAGAAGCTATTAGAGCTTTAAAGCTTGAAGTGGGTAAATACAATGCTATTAATATTCATTTGACTTTAGTGCCATTTATCAAAGCAGCAGGAGAGCTTAAAACAAAACCAACTCAACATAGCGTGGGAGAATTACGCCGTATAGGTATAAGCCCTGATATGATTATTTGTAGAAGTGAAAAATCTTTAGATAGAGAGTTAAAAGATAAAATCGCAATTTCATGTGGAGTTGAAAAAAACTGTGTTATAGAAAGTGTGGACGCAGCTAGTATTTATCAAATTCCACTAAATTTCTTAAAACAAGATATTTTAAACTCTATTGCAAGTTTATTAGATCTTCAAAATTTAAAGCCAAATATGAACGAATGGGATTCTTTAGTAAAAAGAGTCATCGCTCCAAGTAATGAACTTAGCATTGCTTTTGTAGGAAAATATGTAGATTTAAAAGAAAGCTATAAAAGTTTAACAGAGGCCATTATCCATGCAGGTGCAGCACTTGATGCGAGAGTAAATTTAAAATGGATCGATAGTGAAAAATTAGAAAATGCAAATATCGAAGAAAGCTTTAAAGATGTAAGTGGAATTTTAGTAGCAGGTGGTTTTGGTTATCGTGGGGTAGAAGGAAAAATCAAAGCCATACAATATGCAAGAGAAAATAAAATTCCATTTTTAGGAATTTGTTTGGGTATGCAGCTTTCTTTAGTGGAATTTGCACGCAATGTTTTAAAACTAGAAGATGCAAATTCTCATGAATTTAATCCAAATTGTAAAAATCCTATCATCTTTTTGATTGATGAATTTATTGACGCAAGTGGAGAAAAGCAAATTAGAACAAGTAAAACTCCACTTGGTGGAACTATGCGTCTTGGAGCTTATGAGTGTCATATTAAGCCAAATACACTTTTAAGTAAGGTTTATGATAATCAAAAAAGCGTAAAAGAACGCCACCGCCACCGCTATGAAGCTAATCCAAAATACAAAGAAATGTTTGAGAAAAATGGGCTTATTATAAGTGGGGAAAATGAAGGTTTGGTTGAGGCTGTGGAGCTTAAAGATCATCCATTTTTCTTGGCAGTGCAGTTTCATCCTGAATTCACTTCACGCTTAGTTAGAGTTAATCCAGCTATTTTTTCTTTTATCAAGGCATCTTTAACAAATCATGCTAAATAAAGCCAAAATAAAAGAAATTTTACATCAGCGTTTTATTAACGATACGCATGTAAAGCTTTGTGATTTACCTATGCCATCTTGTTTGAAAGATGTCTATAAGGGTGCTTTACGTATTAAAGAAGCGATTGAAAAAAATCAAAAGCTTGCTATTGTTGGGGATTATGATGTAGATGGGGTGATTTCTTGTGTGATTTTATCTGAATTTTTTGATGATATTGGTTTTGATTATGTAGTAAAAATTCCAAATCGTTTTAAAGATGGATATGGTCTAAATGAAGAAATTATCAATGAACTTGATGGGGTAGATTTAATCATCACTGTAGATAATGGTATAGCAGCATTTGATGCAGCAGAGCTTTGTTTACAAAAAGGAATTGATTTAATCATTACTGATCATCATATGCCTCCAGCTACTTTACCAAAAGCTTATGCGATTATCAATCCTAAACAACAAGATTGTGAATTTCCTGATATTGAAATTTGTGGGGCTCAAGTGGCTTGGTATTTAGTCGCTGCGATAAAAGAAGTGTGTAAGATTAATTATAATATGTGTAAATTTATAGAGCTTTTATCTATCGCAATTATCGCAGATATGATGGAGCTTAGAGACTTAAATAGAGCCTTAGTTAGGAAAGGCATAGAGTGCATTAATGATTCAAAACGAGTGGCATTTAAAGCGATTAAGCAGTATTTTGGTAAGGATAAATTTGAACTTGATAATATCAGTTTTTTAATTGCACCTTTGATTAATAGTGCAGGTAGAATGGATGATGCGATTATTTCTTATAAATTTTTGCATTCTAAAAATATCGATGAGGTTATGGGTTATTTAGAGCAAATCATTACTTATAATAATAGCCGTAAAGATGAAGAACGCGAGCTTTTTAAGCAGTGTTTAGAACAAGTTGATGAAAATGATCCTGTGATTATTGTTAATGGACAAAACTGGCATGAGGGTGTTTTGGGTATAGTTGCAAGTCGTTTAGCAAAGCATTTTAATAAGCCAGCCTTTGTTTTTTCAGAATGTGAACAAAAGGCTAAAGCTAGCGTTAGAAGCGTAGGTAGGATAGATATTTTAAATGTTATAGAGCAAGCTAAAGAATTTGTTTTAAGCTATGGTGGACATAAAGGTGCAGCTGGAGTTTTAGTTGAGCTTGAAAAATTTAGTGTTTTTAAAAATAAGCTTTATGAAATTTGTCAAAATATTCCTAAAGATGATTTTTACAATACAGATGAAGTTTTGGGTAGTATTGATCCAAATGAAGTTGATTTTGAGCTTTTAGAAATATTAGATTTTTTTGAACCTTTTGGACATAAAAACCCAAGACCTTATTTTAAATTTGATAAGCTTTTTGTAAAAAATAAAAGAAGACTTGGTAAAGAGGAAAATCATATGAAGCTTATTTTAACACAAGGAAATAAAACTTTAGAGGCTTTATTTTTTAACTTTGACTATGAGCCAGAAATTGGAGAAAACATCGATTTTATAGCTAGTGTTTCAAAAAATAACTTTAGAGGTTTAATTACTCCTCAACTTACTATTAAAGAAATTCTTAGATAATTTATTAACTTATTCACATATTTTTTATTTATAAATTTGCTATAGCATAAATACTACAAAGGAGTAAAATGTTAAAAAAGATTTTATTATTAGCAGTGTTTTTTAATTTTACTTTTGCTTTTGATACAAAAATTTTTATAGGCGATACTTATATACCTGAAAATTTTTATAAATACGACAGGGATTTTAAAGCTGCAGCTAGAAAATATAATATACCCATGGCTTTACTTAAGGCTATAGCTTTAACAGAAAATGCTGCATATAAGCATAATATCATCGGTAAAAATAAAAATCAAACAAGAGATTATGGTTTAATGCAAATTAATAGTATTCATTTAAAACGCTATGGAATTGGTGAAAAAGAGATTGTAAAATCTAGTGTAAATATTGATACAGCAGCAAGATTGCTTCATGAGATTATACAAAAGCATGGTTTTAGTTGGAATGCCATTGGAAGATACCATTCAGCAAATGATAAATATAAAAATATTTGGCTTGATAAAGTAATGAAAAATTTAGTTGCTATAGTTTTAAAGGATAGTAAAGATCTTTTTGTAATGGAAAAATTTAGAGCCTTTAAGCTTGCTTCTCTTTTGATAAATGTAGATAAAGAACAATATAGAGTTTTATTAGCAAAAAATTAATTAAACTAATTTTAAATAAATTCTTTTTATAATTACGCCTATTTTTATTTAACAATCAAGGAGTTTTAATGTCTTACTTTACGGGGGGGGGGATTTGATAATTCCCAATTAAATAATACCTCTTTAAA
>NZ_JANQDC010000014.1:0-44596 GCF_024723695.1 Campylobacter sp. S4:11
TGGTTTTAGTTTTTGGTAAAGTTAATATTTGTAATAAGTATTTGTGAGTGAAATAGGAATATAATTTTGATTTTGGTATATTTTAAAATAAAAATTATTGGTTTTATAAAAAATATTAATTTTTATAATGTATTTTATCTTTTTTATTTTTGGAGGATATATGAAAAAATTATTTTTAACTTTATCGCTAGGTTTTACAACTTTATTGGCTAATGAAAAATTATTGAATATTTACGAAAGTCCTACTTGTGGATGTTGTGATCTTTGGGCTAATTATATGAAAGATAAAGGCTATAAAGTGCAAATACACAAAAGCGAGGATTTTTTAAAAATAAAAGAAAAAATGAATATTCAGCCTATGTATCAAAGTTGCCATACTGGCGTAATTGATGGTTATGCTATAGAAGGACATGTTCCTGAAGATGCAGTTGCTTGGCTTTTGAAAAATAAACCTGAAGATGTTATAGGTATTTCTGCTCCTGGTATGCCTCAAGGAAGTCCTGGGATGGAGCAAGGTTACGAAGAAGAATATCCTGTAGTTTTAATGCTTAAAAATGGAGATTATAAAATTTATGGGATCTATAAAGGACATAATTTAATCACGACAAACTAAGCAATTTTGCTTAGTTTATTTTATATATTAAGGGTATTCTTATATGAAAAGTTTTTTCATATTGTGGAAAATTCTTAGACGCTATACGTATAGTTTCTAAGGCACTATCGTTCAATAATTTATATTTTGATGGTTTTAATATTTTTAAGTTTAATAGATTTTTATCTTGAGTCCATGTGAATTCTACTAAAATTTCACCACTCATTCGCATTTTTTTGGCTTGTCTAGGATAGATTAAAGCTTCATCTATAGCTTGTTTGACTTCTTTTAAAAGTTCATTGTTATTAGTTAAAGATATGCTTTCTTGAGAAGTTGTTGGAGTGTTTTTTTCTTGGGTTAAAGTTTTTTGAGGTTTTATTTCTTCATTTAATTGATTTGTTATCTTGGTATTAGTTAAAGTATTTACTTTTTTAGGTTGAATAACAGATTTTTCTTTTGTTTGTTCTAGTTTTTTTATTTTTTCTTGTTTAGGCTGTTCGGTTTTTGCTTTAGGAGAATCTTGTAAAAACTGTTTTATAGCTATATTAAATTTTGCCTCTTTTGTAGTGCTGTGTTGTATATGCAAAAAATTCTTGGTATGAATAAAAACAAAAAATAAAGGTAAAAAGAGAAATAAAGTGATAAAAAATGACTGATTTTTATGATTATTTATAAATGTTTTCATCTTTTTTGCTCTGTTAAAATTTGAAAATTTTCATGATTTTTATTTTTTAAAATATCAATAATTTTTACAAAACTTTCAAATTTTGCTTCTTTATCACTTTTTAATTCCACTAAGGTTTTAGAATCTATAGTGTCAAATTTTACTTTTATTTCTTCTAGGGAGATTGCTTTTCCATCGATATAAAATTTATTTTCTTTATCAATCAAAATACTCACTTTGTCCTTGTTTTCATTTATGGAATTTGAATTTTCGCTTTGTGGTAGATTGATTTTGATTTCACCATGTGCGATAAAAGTGGATATGCTTAAAACAATAGCTAGTAAAACAAGCATTATGTCTATAAAAGGAATGATGTTTAAACCTTCATTTTTTGGTAATTTAAGCATTTTTATCCTTAAAAATACGATATGCATTACTCAAGGTTGATATTTTTCTAAGCAATCCATTATAAGCCATTAAAGAAGGAATGGCAACTAAAATTCCCAAAGCAGTAGCCTTTAAGGCTAGTGATAAACCAATAACAATAGATTTAACATCAATATTCCCACTTGCACCCATATCATAAAATGTAATCATAATCCCCACTACAGTTCCCAAAAGTCCTACATAAGGAGCATTAGTGTAAATGATATAAAGCATAGTAAGATTTTCACTAATTGCATCATCAAATTTTTCTTGATATTGATAATCATTTAGTTTAATTTTTCTAAAAAACAATATACGTTCTATAGTACACCATATAGCAATAAATGCCATTATCCCTAAAACTACAAATATAATTAAATCAATATAAGTTTTTAAAAATTCCATCATATCCTCATTTTAAATTTTTTGTGATTATATTACTAAAAGTTAAATTTTTTATTAATAACAATTATCATAATTGATACAATAAATTTATTTTAAATTAATAATTATTATCATAATATTCCAGTTTTGAAAATTTATTTATAAGAAAGGAAATAATGAAAAAACATTGTTTATCGTTTTGTGTTGCTAGTTTTTTGGTTTGTAATGCTTTATCGCAAGAAGTTTTATTAGATAGCTCCATAGTAAGTGCTTCTGGTTTTTCTCAAGATATTAAAGAAGCTCCTGCTACTATAAATGTGATTAGCAAAAAAGATTTAGAAAGTAAGCCTTATAGAGATGTTGCCGAAGCTATTGCTGATATTCCTGGTGTGGATTTATTTGCTAGCAAGGGAAAAACTGGATCTTATAACATTACCATGAGAGGTATTACCGGATACACTTTAATTTTAATCGATGGGCGCCGTCAAGGGATAGGTGGAGAAGTCGGGCCTAATGGTTTTAATGAAATTTCAAATTCATTCCTACCTCCAATTTCTAGCATAGAAAGAATAGAAGTAATCAAAGGACCAATGAGTACTTTATATGGCTCTGAAGCTTTAGGTGGTGTTGTAAATATCATCACAAAAAAAATAAGCGATAAATGGGAAACATCAGTTAGTTTAGATAGTATTTTTAATGCACATAAAGAATGGGGTAATACTTATGGCACAAGTATATATTCAAGTGGTCCATTGATGAATGATCGACTGGGATTAACTTTACGTTTTAGAGAGTTTTATAGGGAGCAATCTAATGTTGAATTTAGCAATGGGAGTGGTCAAAGAGTACAAGGTAATCAAGCACAAAGTCCTACAAAAGCAAATAATTTTAATTTAGGAACTCGGTTAAATTATTTAGTAGATGATTATAATACCTTGATATTTGATATTGATTTTTCAAGAAATCATTATGATAATAAAAAAGGACAACTAGGAACGCTGACTAAACCATCTGGTGATAATGGGGCCTTAACAGGTGGCTATACAGACACTATGCAAGTAGATAAGTTGGTAACTTACCTAAGTCATGAGGGTGTGTATGAAGATTTTTCGATTACTTCTACCTTGCAGTATAACCGTGTAAGTAATGATGGACGCGAGGTGGTTGGTCAAAAAACACAACCATTTTTAGGACAAAATAGAAATATAGTTGCTGAAGATATTATTTTAGATACAAAATCAGTTATTCCTTTAGGTCAAAGCCATATTTTAAGCGTGGGTGGTGAATATAGACTTGAAAAAATGCAAGATAAAATCGCTAATCCTACTAATTTTGATCAGTATTTATTAGCTTTTTTTGCAGAAGATGAGTATAGTATAAGAGATGATTTAAGATTTACTTTTGGTGCAAGATATAATTATCATGAAATTTTTGGAAATAATATTTCTCCAAGAGCTTATTTGGTTTATAATCCCACTAGCGAACTTACTTTAAAAGGTGGTGTTTCAACAGGCTTTAGAACCCCATATGCTAATAGATTGATAGCTGGTGCTTATAATTATAGCGGACAGGGTAAATATCCTATGTATGGAAATCCGAATTTAAAAGAAGAAACCTCGCTTAATTATGAACTAGCTGCTGTTTATAATAATGATTTATTTTATATTTCAGCAACTGGCTTTTTAACAAATTTTAAAGATAAAATTTCTAGTCAAAAATTCGGCAAAGATAGTATGATTTCGAGTATTGGAAAATGCGAGGCTGATATATGCTATCAAGCGATTAATCATGGCAAGGTTGAATATAAGGGTATAGAGCTTGGAGCGGGGATTACTCCTATAGAGCATTTAAATTTAGATCTAGCTTATACTTATCTTGATAGTGAAGTAAAAGATGCACAAGATAAGGCTGTGATAGGAAAACCAGAAATTGATAGTTTAAAACACAATATCGTGTTAAAAGCAAGTTATAATATCTTTAATAAATTCACTTCATGGGTAAAAGGTGAATGGCAAATAGATCGTTATATGGGTGATACAAATATTAATAGAGAATATTATCAAGATGTCTTTCTAGCTTCTATGGGTGTGCGTTATGATATTAATAAAAAATGGAACATTAATGCAGCAATTTATAATCTTTTTGATAAAAGTTTTACAAATGATTGGGATTCTTATAAGAGTGATGGCAAAGATGTTTGGGTAAATACTTATAATCGCATAGAAGAGGGAAGAAGAATTTATATTTCAATCAATGGTAGTTTTTAATTTTGTATTGTCGGAGGACCAAAGAGCTTGTTAAGAGCTTCTTTGGTTTCATCTTTAGGATCATATTTTTTAGCGTCTTTTTTAAAATTTTCAAAATGCTCATTTAAATTTGGAGTGCTTTTTACTTCTTGTTTTATAGGGGTTTTGAATATATCTTGTAGTTTTTGAGTATCTATGGTTTCTATTTTTTGAATTTTAATTTGTGTTTTTTCTCCAAAAAGCTCATGAAGTAATGTTTTGATTAATTTAAAACCATTGTTTAAAACCATTCTATCATCATCTTTAGCATGTGAACTAATACTTAAAATATTACCTTCAAAAGAAATAAACTGCGTGGTTTTTTTGAAAACTTCAGCTAAGTCATAATCTCTTTTATATATTGCTTTTAAGAGATTTTCATAAGGACTAAGCTTTTCTTCTTTAAGAGTTTGTTGAATAGAAGGAATTTCTTGTTGTTTTGGACTTGGTATGTTATCTTGTTTTGAACCTTTAATAGCCTCATCAATGCCTTTTAGATAAGTTGCCTCTATAAGCATGAAAGCCATAACGCAAAGTACAAAACTATCATCATCACTAGAATTTAACATAGTCTTAGCACGTGAAAGAATTCTAAAAAATCTTTCATAAATTAACATAGAAAAAAGATTGTTTTTGGCAAAAAATGCTTCTTTTAGAAAAAATATCATCTCATCAATAACATTGTTTGCTTCATAATCTTCAAATTCTTTTAAAAACTCAAGAACTTTATCTTTATCACTAGCTAAAATGGCTTGATAAAATTCTTCAATTTTAGCTGGATCTAAAAAGCCTAGCATAGCGGTGATTTTTTGTGTTTGTATATTATTTTGGCAATATACTATGGCTTGATCTAGCAAGGTTAAGGTATCTCTTAAAGAACCATTTCCACTTCTTGCAATGAGTTTTAAAGCTTCTTTTTCATAACTAATATTTTCTTTTTCTAAAATCCATTCAAGATGATTTAAGATATCATGGGTAGAAATTTGCTTAAATCTAAAATGCTGTGTTCTTGAAAGAACTGTAGCAGGAAGTTTTAAAGGATCGGTTGTTGCTAGTATAAATTTTACATAACTTGGTGGCTCTTCTAAGGTCTTAAGTAAAGCATTTGCAGCTTGTGGGGTAAGCATATGCACTTCATCGATAATAAAAATTTTAAATCTAGCTAAAGATGGAGCGTATTTGACTTGTTCGATAAGCTCTTGTATATCTTCTAAGCTTCTATGGCTTGCTGCATCCATTTCTATAATGTCTATATTAGAACCATTAAGCGAAGATAAGCATTGAGAGCATTCTCCACAAGGGTTAGCACTTGGTCCCTTTTCGCATACTAGGGCTCTTGAAAAAATTCTTGCACTTGAAGTCTTTCCACTTCCACGTAGTCCTGAAAACAAATAAGCATGTGCTAAACGGTTGTTTTCAAGAGCATATTTTAAGCTTGTAGAAACAGTATTTTGCCCTACAAGTTCATTGAAATTTTTTGGTCTGTATTTAACAGCAAGAGCTTGAAGCATTGCTACTCATTCATGATAGATAATAACTCTTCATTGCTTTTAGTTTTTAGCATTTTAGAGTATAAGAATTTTAAAGCCTCTATGTCATCCATTTGCGAAATAGCTGATCTAATTGCCCAAATTTTTTGAAGTTTTTCAACACCTTGGAGCAATTCTTCTTTTCTAGTTCCTGATTTTATGATGTTAATTGCAGGGTAAATTCTTCTGTCTGAAATATTTCTATCAAGAACGATTTCACTATTTCCCGTTCCTTTAAATTCTTCAAAAATTACTTCATCCATTCTTGAGCCTGTTTCTATCAAAGCAGTTGCTATAATGGTTAATGAGCCACCATGCTCTATATTTCTAGCTGCACCAAAAAAGCGTTTTGGTTTATGTAAGGCATTTGCATCAACCCCACCACTTAAAACCTTGCCACTACTTGGTGTGGCAGTGTTATAAGCTCTTGCTAATCTTGTAATAGAATCAAGCAAAATAATAACATCTTTACCTGTTTCTACCATTCTTTTTGCTTTTTCTATAACAAGTTCAGCTACTCTAACATGATTATAAGCAGGTAAATCAAAAGTTGAGCTAAAAACCTCACCTTTAACACATCTTTGCATATCTGTAACTTCTTCAGGACGCTCATCTACCAAAAGTACAATCAAATGAGCCTCTGGGTGATTTTTAGCAATAGCAGTAGCTAGTTCTTTCATTAGCTCAGTTTTACCAGTTCTTGGAGGTGCCACAATTAAGCTTCTTTGACCTTTTCCTATAGGAGCAAATAAATCAAGCATTCTACCTGTTAGTTTTAAAGGATCGTATTCTAATTTGATTTTTTCAGTTGGAAAAATTGGAGTAAGATTGTCAAATAAAGGTCTTTCTCTAGCTTCTTTTAATGGAAGATAATTAATCGCTTCGATTTTTAATAAAGCGTAGTATTTTTCTTGATCTTTTGGTTCTCTAACTTGACCAGTAACTATATCTCCAACACGCAGAGCAAATTTGCGAATTTGTGAATTTGATACATAAGCATCATTTACACTGTCACTTAAATTTGAATCCATTCCACGTAAAAAGCCATAGCCTTCAGGTGAAATTTCTAAAATCCCCGTAAAGAGTATAAAGCCACCTTTTTTGGTTTGTGCTTTTAGAATTTCAAAAATAAGATCTTGTCTTCTAAATTCTCTTGGATTTTCTATTTCTGCTTCATTGGCGATTTTAACTAAGCTTTCTAGATCAAGCAACTTTAAATCTTCTATCTTGTAACCTTCCACTGGAACGTGTGTTCTTTGATGTTGTTTTTTTTCTTTTGTATTTTCCATGTATCCTCTAAAATGTAGAAAATGTAGTATTTAATAATAAATAAGAGATTTTATTCAAAAAAATGCTTCTTTGTCAAATTTTTAAAATTATAATATAGCTTTGTAAATAATTTTTAAAATAGTGATTTTAAAAAAATGATAAAATATTGTAAAAAATTATTAAAGAAAGTATAAGATGAAATGCAAACACTGCCAATTAAGCTTTAGACAAGATCAAATGATAGAAAAAAATGGAAGTTATTTTTGCTGTAAAGGTTGTGAGAGTGTTTATGAGATTTTACAAGAAAATAATTTGGAGGAATTTTATGAAAAACTTGGCAATCAAACCCTAACCCCTGCGATAATAGAACACAATGTTAAAGATTATGAAAAATACATACAAAAAACCAAAGAAGGTTTTAGTGAGGTTTTTTTACTTATAGAAGAAATTCATTGTGCTGCTTGTGTTTGGCTTAATGAAAAAATTCTCATTAAAAGTGAAGGGGTGATAGAAGTTGATATTAATTCTATTACTCATAAGGCTAGAATTATTTTTGATGAAAAAAGCATAAATTTAGCAAAAATTATCCAAAGTATAGAAAGTATAGGTTATAAAGCTAGTGTGTATTTGCCTACAAAGAATGAACAAAGAGCAACTCAAACCAAAAGAGATTTTTATGCAAAATTAATAGTTGCTATAGCTTGCGTGATGAATATCATGTGGATATCTGTAGCTAAGTATGCTGGATTTTTTAGTGGCATGGAAGCTGATACTAAGGATATTTTACATTTTGCTGAATTTTTACTTTGCACTCCTGTGCTTTTTTACACAGGCTCGATTTTTTATAAAAATGCCTATTATGCTTTGAAATTTAAAAGTGTTAATATGGACACTTTGGTAATTAGTGGAGCAAGTTTAGCTTATATATATTCAGTGTGGGCAATGTTTTCAAGAGCTTCGCAAGTGTATTTTGATTCTGTGGCGATGATTATTTGTTTTGTTTTTATAGGAAAGTACTTAGAGCTTTTAAGTAAGAAAAAAGCTCTTGATACGCTTGATCATTTACGATCATTTTTAAGTAATGAAGTAAGGGTATTAAAAAATGACAAAATAGAAAATATTGATATAGAAGAAGTGCAAATAGGAGATATTATAGAGTTAAAAGAAGGCGATAGGGTTTTAATAGATGGAGTGTGTATTAGTGGTAATATTAGCTTGGATATGTCTAGTTTAAGCGGAGAGAGTTTACCGCTTGATGTGCAAAAAGATGATATGATTTATTCTGCTTCTTTGGTTTTAAGCGGGAATGCTTTATATAAGGCAAATGCACTTTATAAGGATTCTAAATTAGCTAGAATTATTAATTTACTCGAAAACTCAAGTTCAAAAAAAGCTAAAATAGAAAAAATAGTGCAACAAGTAAGTAAGTATTTTTCGCCTATTATCTTAACTTGTGCTGTGCTGTGTTTTGCTTTTACTTTTTTTGTATTAAATTTAGGTTTTGAGGAGGCTATGATACGTATGGTTTCTGTGTTAATCATAGCTTGTCCATGTGCTTTGGCTTTGGCTACTCCGGTGGGTTCTTTAGTGGCAATTAGTGCTGGTTTGAAAGAAAAAATTTTATTTAAAGAAGCAGGTGTTGTAGAAGATTTGAGTAAGTGTAATGTGGCTGTATTTGATAAAACAGGGGTTTTGACAAAGGCTAGTTTGGAAGTTAAAAAAAGCTTTTTGGATGAAAGGTTAGATAAAAATGAGTTATTAAATTTCTTACACCTAACTAACCATCCAGTAGCTAAAAGTATTTTGAAATTTTTAGATGAAAAAATTGATAGTAGAATAGAATTTGAAAAAGTTCAAAATTTTCAAGCAAGAGGTTATAAAGCTTTTTTGGGTAAAGATGAATTTTTGGGAGGAAATGAGAAATTTTTTAAAGAAAATCATATGCAAGTACAAGAATTTCAAACCACGCATTTTATATTTGCTAAAAATAAAATTATATTAGCAGTTTTTGAATTAGAAGACAGTATGAGAGAAAGTTCTGAAGAGTTGATTGAATTTATGAAAGAATGCAAAATGCAAATTTATATGTTAAGTGGTGATAATTTACCTGCTGTGAGTAAGGTGGCCGAAAAATTAAAAATAAATAATTTCAAAGCTTCATGTATGCCAGAAGACAAAATGCAAACAATAGCCAACTTAAATCAAACAAGTAAGGTTTTAATGGTAGGAGATGGGGTAAATGATGCTTTAGCACTTTCTTATGCAGGTGTTGGGGTTTCTTTAAAAGAAGGTTCTGAGCTTGCTATGGAAAATAGTGATATTATATTGTTAAAAAACGATCTAAAAAGCTTACAAAAGGCTATACAAATAGCTAAAAAAACTTATCAAATTATTAAACAAAATTTAGCTTTTTCTTTATTTTATAATGCCTTGAGCATGCCTTTAGCTTTTTTTGGTTTGATCAATCCTTTAATTGCGGCTTTATCGATGTCTTTTAGTAGTATAATAGTGATTTTAAATGCTTTAAGGATTAAAAAATGAATGGTGTTTTAATGATGATGATAGGTGTTTCTTTGATTGCTTTATTTTTGGCAATTTGTGCTTTGCTTTGGGGTATAAAGAATAAGCAATTTGATGATGATTATAAATTTACTATTTTAAATGATAGTGAAGACGCTTTAAATGATGCAGTGATTTTAGAAAAAAGAAAAAAAGAAGCTTTAGAAAAGAACAAAAAACAGCCATAAAGGCTGTTAAATTATTTTTTTAAGCTTTCGATATAATCTTCAATTGCTTTAAAATCTGCTTCTGTTAAACCTTTAAGATTAATTTTCATGATCGCTCCTTGACCATAAGCATTTCTTTTACCTGCTGCATAATCTTTCATGTATTGTAATCTTTCAGCTGCAGTTAAAGTATTTAAAGCAGGAACTTTGTTAAGATAAACTTTATCTGCTTTAGCACCATGACATACTGCACACTTTTTATAAAGTGTAGCACCATCTGCAGCAAAAGCTGAAACACCAAGACACGCTAAAGCTGATAAAACAAGTAGCTTTTTCATTATATCACTCCTATATAAATTGAAAATAAAATGCGTTTAATTATAAGCTTTTTTTATTTAAAGTCGCTTAAAAAACTTTTTTACTTGATAAATTATAAAATCTTAAAAAAAATACATTATAATTTTTTTATGGAAACTAAGGCATTATTTTTAGATAGAGATGGTATTATAAATACTGATAAAAAATATGTTCATAAGATCAGTGATTTTGAATTTTGTGATGGTATTTTTGAACTTTGCGAATTTTTTCAAAAGCAAAATTTTTTAATTTTTGTAGCTACTAATCAATCAGGTATTGCAAGGGCTTATTATAGTGAAAAAGATTTTGAAATTTTAAGTTCATATATGTTAGGTGAGTTTTTAAAAAGAAATATTAAAATAGAAAAAATTTATCACTGCCCACATCTAGAAAATTGCGAATGTCGTAAACCAAAACCTGGTATGTTTTTAAAAGCACAAAAAGAATTTAATATAGATTTTTCTCAATCTTTTTTTATAGGGGATAATTTAAGTGATATGCAAGCTGGAATTAATGCTGGTATAAAAAATCTATTTTTAATCAATGAAAATTATAATGATGATGAAAATTATAGAGTGTTTAAAAATTTAAAAGAACTTTTGCATTATTTAAAGGATAGAAAATGAAAATAGTGATAACAGGTGGAGCAGGTTTTATAGGCTCTGCACTTGCTTTAGAACTTCAAGATAAACATGAAGTTTTAATTGTAGATAAAATGCGCTCAAGCGCTACTTTTGAAAATGGAAATTTAGAAAGTTTTGGTCATTTTAAGAATATTTTAGATTTTGAAGGTGAGCTTTATGTAGGTGATATTAATGATGAAAAAACTTTAAAAGTTATAAAAGCTTTTAAACCTGATGTGATCTTTCATAAGGCTGCAATTTCAGATACAACTGTTTATGATCAAAATAAAGTTTTAAAGACTAATTTAAACACTTTTAAAGATTTTATAGAACTTGCTTTGGAGCTTAATGCAAAACTAATCTATGCAAGTTCGGCTTCAGTTTATGGAGATGCTCCAAGCCCACAAACTGTAAATTTAAGTGAAGCCCCTAAAAATCCTTACGCATTTTCAAAATTAATGATGGATAAATTAGCAAAAAAATACTTTGATAAAATACATATAGTCGGGCTTAGATATTTTAATGTATATGGTAAGGGAGAATTTTTTAAAAATAGCACTGCTTCTATGATTTTGCAATTTGGACATCAAATTTTAGCGGGTAAAAGTCCGCGTTTGTTTGAAGGAAGCGATCAAATTTATCGTGATTTTGTGTATATTAAAGATGTTGTGAGCGCAAATTTGCAAGCTTTAGAAGCAAAAAGTGGAATTTATAATGTAGCTACAGGCAAGGCAAGAACTTTTCAAGATATAGTTGATATTTTACAAAAAGAATTAAATACTAATTATCCTTGTGAATATATTTCTAATCCTTATAAAAACGCTTATCAATTCCATACCCAAGCAAAACTAGATGAGAGCTTTTCGTATAGAGCTAAATTTAGTCTTGAAGAGGGAATAAAAGATTATTTAGATGAGATTAAAAGGCTTTATGAAAAGGAAGTAAATGCTTGATTTTTTGAGTTCTAAAAAGCCAAAAATTTTAGTTGTTGGGGATTTTATGGTGGATCATTATATATGGTGTGATTGCACTAGAATTTCCCCAGAAGCTCCTGTAATGGTGATGAAATCACAAAAAGAAGATAAAAGACTAGGTGGAGCTGGTAATGTATATGCAAATTTAAAAAGTCTTGGCGCTGAGGTTTTTGCTCTAGGACTTGTGGGTGATGATGAGAGTGGGAGATTTTTAAAAGAGAATTTAAATGCAAAATTATTAGTAGAAAAAGGTAGAAAAACCCCTCTTAAGAGCAGGGTTTTATCACATTCTCAGCAAGTTTTAAGACTTGATGATGAGAATGATTTTGATACTAAATTAGAAGATGAAATTATCCAAGAGTATAAAAAAATCGCAAAAGATTATGATGCAATTATTTTGAGCGATTATGCTAAAGGAGTTTTAACTTCAAAAGTAACAAAAGCTTTGATAGAGCATGCAAATACTTTAAATTTACCTATTTTGATTGACCCAAAAGGAAGTGATTTTAGTAAATATCAAAATGCAACCTTGCTAACTCCAAATAAAAAAGAAGCTATTCAAGCTTTGGGTGTAGAAAAAATTGATAATTTAGAAAAAGCTTTAAAAAAATTAAAAGATGATTTAAATCTAGCTTATTCTATTATAACTTTATCTGAAGAAGGAATAGCACTTTTTGATGAAAAATTGTATATTATTCCTGCAAAAGCCTTGGAAGTTTATGATGTAACAGGAGCTGGAGATAGTGTTATAGCTATGCTTGCTTATGCTTTGGCCTTAAAAGTTGATATTGTAAAAGCGTGCGAGCTAGCAAATGATGCAGCAGCTGTTGTAGTAGCAAAAGTAGGAAGTGTGAGTGTAAGTTTAGAAGAGATTAAAAATCTAAAAAAAGCTTCTTTTGAAGATAAAATTAAAAACAAAGAAGAGCTTGTAAAATTAATACAAAATCAAAAAGTAGTTTTTACCAACGGATGTTTTGATATTATGCATTATGGTCATATAAAATATCTTGAAAAAGCTAAAAAATTAGGAGATATCTTAGTTATAGGTTTAAATTCAGATGAAAGCGTAAAAAGACTAAAAGGAAGCTCAAGACCTATAAATTTAGAGTTCCAACGTGCATGTATGCTTGCGAGTATGTATTTTGTAGATTATGTAGTGATTTTTAATGAAGATACTCCTTATGAATTAATAGAGTTTTTAAAGCCTGATGTGTTAGTTAAAGGAGCTGATTATAAAGGCAAAGAAGTGGCGGGCTCAAATTTAGTAAAAAAAGTAGAATTAATTGACTTTGAAGATGGATTTAGCACTACTAATATAATTAATAGGATTACAAATGATAAATAAAATTGAAAAGGAATTTATTCAACATCAAAAAACTTTAGAACAAAGTTTGAATTTAAAAGAGCAAATTGCTATGGTTGCTCAAGAGTTAAAAGTATGTTTGGAAAATGGAGGGAAAATTTTAATTTGTGGAAATGGTGGAAGTGCTGCAGATAGCCAACATTTTGCAGCTGAACTTAGCGGAAGATATAAAAAAGAAAGAAAGGCTTTAGCTGCTATTGCCCTAAGCACTGATACTTCTGCTTTAAGTGCTATAGGAAATGATTATGGTTTTGAATTTGTTTTTTCAAGACAAGTTGAAGCTTTAGCTAATAATAATGATGTATTGATTGGAATTTCTACTAGTGGAAAAAGTCCAAATGTGATCAAAGCTTTTGAAAAAGCCAAGGAAGTTGGTGCTAAGTGTATAGGGCTTAGTGGAAAGGGTGGTGGAGTGATGAATGCATTATGTGAATATAATATAGTCATTCCAAGTGATGATACGGCTAGAATCCAAGAAATGCATATTTTAATTATACACTGCTTATGTGATTTGATAGAAGAAGAATATTAAGTTTGGGTTATTTTCCCAAACTTAAATAATATTCAATTTGATCTTTTTGTAAAATTCTAATTAAATTTGTACTTCCTGCGACACCTACTGGAAATCCTGCGGTAAGAGTGTAAACTCCATCTTTTTTCATAAGGCCTTTTTCAACTCCAAGTTTTACAGAATTGCTTAAAAGTTCTGTTAAATTTTCATGTTTTTCTATTAGTATAGCAGGTTGAACTCCCCAAACTATACTTAAAAAATTTAAAGCTTTTTTAGAATGAGTAATAGCTATGATATCCATTTTTGGACGATATCTTGCTGTTTTAACTGCAGAAGCACCACTACTTGTGATGGTAAAAATTGCATTTGCATTTAAATCGGTTGCTAGTTGCGTGCTTGATTTAGCAATGATATCAGTTTCATTAAAACATTTAAAATTTTCAAATTTTTCATAAGGGTAATTTTTTTCTGTTTCAATGATAGTTTGGGTCATAATATCAACTGCATTTGCCGGATCAATCCCTACTGCACTTTCTTCGCTAAGCATAACTGCGTCAGTACCATCAAGTACTGCATTAGCAACATCTGAAATTTCAGCTCTTGTGGCAGTTTTTGATTTTGCAAGTGAAAAAAGCATTTGAGTAGCAGTAATGACAGGTTTATTAGCCTCGTTGGCTTTTTTAATGATGAGTTTTTGTATATTTGGCACTCTATAATAAGGCACTTCAATACCTAAATCTCCTCTTGCAACCATTATCCCATCGCTACAATTTATGATTTCATCGATATTTTCAACAGCATCAAATTTTTCTATTTTTGCAAAAATAGCAATTTTAGCATTATTTTCATCAAGTATTTTTTTAACTTCATCAATATCATGAGCATTTTGCACAAAAGATATGGCTAAAAAATCAACATCATTCTTAATACCCCACGCAAGATCGTCTTTATCTTTTTGAGTGATAACATCGATATTGATTTTTGTATTTGGAAAATTAATTCCTTTGTTTGAGCTAAGCACCCCACTATTTTCTACTTGGGTTTGGATAAAATCTTTTTCAACTTGTATAACTTTAGTTTTTATAGAGCCATCACAAAGGTAGATATATTCCCCAACCTTTAGCATAGAAAGAATTTCAGGATGATTAATACAGACTTTATAATGTTCATTAGAAAGTTTTTCACCTTCAAAAGTATCTTTGTAAAAGTCTAGTCTATCTCCATTTTTTAGCTCAAAAGCTTCTGGAATCTTTAAGGTTCTAATTTTTGGCCCACTAATATCTTGTAAAATTCCAATTCTTGCATTAAGTTCAGCTGCTACTTTTCTAATAGTAGTTAAGTTTTTACTATGATACTCATGGGTTCCATGTGAAAAATTTAAGCGAAAAACATTCACTCCATTAATAATCATTTGTCTTATTGTAGCCTCATTTTCGCTTGCTGGCCCAATCGTTGCAACTATTTTTGTTTTTTTTAACATTTATTATCCTTTTTATAGTAGTTCGCTAGTAAATAAATCCTCATTAAAATTAGCACCTAAATATTGACAAATAAGTTTTGCATCTCTATAGCCATTACCAAGACAGCTTGTAGCACCTGGACTTGGTGTCATATTGAAAATTATACCTGGAATTTCAGTGATGCTTGCCTCGCCAAGCATTAATTCTCCTGCTTTTTTATCAAGCACTTGAGGGCGTACTCCGCCAAAGTTTTTAGCATAGTAAATATCATCTGTTTTTAAACTAGGAACTATTTTTTTGGCATCTTTTACAAAAAGTCTTTTATTGATATAAGGAATTTCAAACAAATAATTATAAAGAATATAATTTCTAATAGTAGAATCTTTAAAAAGATTAAAACAAATTTTAACTACATTCATATCTAAATTTAATGTTTTGAAAAATTCAGGTAGTGATTTAAAGCCATGATATCTTTCTAGCATAGGAATAACTAAAGCAGTAGGACCAAAGCGCGTATTCATATTAGCTAATAAATCAGGATCACCATGTAGTGCTGCAAATGGGAGTTTTGGATTTTGTACCATATAAACTTTACCATTTAAAATTTTTCTTTTTGCCATGTAAAAACTTCCTGCAACAGGAAAGCAAGATTTATCTAATCCTATGCCCATTTTATGTGCTAAAAATAAAGAATGCGCTCCCGCATTTACTATAATCGATTTTGCACTATATTCTTTAAAATCTCTTGTTTTTATATAAAAAATATCATCTTTTTTTTCTATAAAAACAACTTCTTGATTATAAGCTACATGGGTATTTTTACCTTGTTTGCAAGCTTGTTCTATAAGATTTTGACTCATTAATCCAAAATCTACCGTGGTGTAAATTTCACCTTCTTCTACACCCATAGCTACTATATTATCTGCTCTATCATTGATGCTATCTTCACCTAAGACAACATTGGGTTCTATTTGTTTAATATCATTTTTGGTATAAAATTTAATATAAGGATATAATTCTTTAAATTCTTCATATCTATTTTTCATATACTCGCATTCTTTATCTCCAACTGCAAGTGCAAGTTTTTGGTGTGAGTGCATAAATTTATTTTGTGCATTTTGCAAAAGACCGTATTTAACAATCATATCTGCAGTTTTTTTGACTTTTTTTGCTTTTTCTAAGGTATAGTTTGTTTCTATATCGCCACAGTGGATAGTTTGCGAATTGCTTGTGCTATGACTATTTAAAGTTGCGGCATTATTATATTTTTCTAATAAAGCAATACTTTGAATATTTGTATATCTAGCTAGCTCATAAAATGCCGCAGCACCAGAAATCCCACCGCCAATTACTACGGTATCAAAATGTTTTTGATCCATTGTTGTCAATTCCTTTTGTATGTTTACTTTTGCTAATGATATCAAAATATAGTTGTTTTGAGTTTAAATAAAGCTTATAATTTTAAGAGTGGGGGTGCAGAAATAAATTTTAAAGTATAAAATTTTCACAAACAGCTTTTTTCATACCTCTAAAAATTAAAAATTTATCATAAATAGCATAGTCAAAAAAATTTGCGAGAAATTGTCCATCACCGCCGGTAAAATACAATTTTTTACCATATGCACTATCTTTTATGAGTAAATATATGCTTTTAAACACACCATAACTTAAAGCATCAACAGTTCTTTGGGGAAAAGCATCAAAATTTATTTGGGTATTTAATTCATATTTTAAACGTGATGAAATATTAGAAAAAGATTTTTTGTAGCTTTCAATACCAGGAAGAATAAATCCGCCAAGATGAATAGAATTAGAGATAATATCTACAGTAATTGCAGAACCCGCATCAACTACAACACCATCTTCTATAGTATAGCAAGCTGCTATTCTATCGACCCCTAAATTATCATAAATAGTATCAAAGTTAAAATATGGAGCAAGATTGATAAATAAGGGATTTTGTTTCAATCTTTGCTCTAAATTTGGATTAACATTGATATAAAATACTTTCTGTGTTGGCTCATATTGTAAAAACTGTTCTATACTCATAGAATGAAATTTTTGCTCGTTTAAAAAACTTGCGGTTGTATTGCCAATATCACATAAAAGCATAGCTTTTAATCCCTTTGGTAGCTAAATATTCTTTTGCTTTTGAGCAAATTAAAGCTTGATGAAAAATAAAATAATTTTTGAAATTTAAATTTAGAGTTTGGTTTATATTTTGAAAAATACTTTCAAATTCTAGACATTCTTTTGTTAAAATTTTACTTTTCGCAAAAGAAAATAAAATTAAGCAGTATTGCTTACTTGTATTTTCTCCATAAATGCAAATTGTTTTTTTCTTTTTGCTAAAAACATGAATATCTAAAGACTTAGTGTTTTTTAAAATAATCCCATGTTTTATAAGAATATCACTAAGTTCTTGATTCATTTTAGTTTAATTGCAAAAATTTATTTTGATAGAAAAATTTACCATTAACCATAAAACTTTTCTCATCAACAGCTTCATTGAGTGGATATACTATGTAATCTTTTAAATTTGTATTCAGTTTAATTAAATAGCCTGTTTTTTCAAAAATATATAAAGAGTTGTTATATAAGGTACTTTTAGAAAATAGAGCAAATTGAAATTTTACTTCATCAATTTTTCTAAGATTATAATCATTTTTAAGAATTCTTCCATCTTTTGTAAGTATGAAAATTTCACTATCATTGGTATTTACTTCTTTAATATTTTCGTTTAAATATAAGGTTCTATTTGGAGTGACAACAATGATTTTTTGTGCTGTTGCAGCAACCATTGTATCATTTTTTACATGAAGATAAATAATATTGTTAAAAAACTCTTCACTGCTTACTAAAATCTCTTTGCTAACTTTTAATGTGCTTTTGTTAAGTATAGCTAATTTTCCATTAAGCATAGGATATATTATAATAGTATTTAAAAAATAAGGATTAGCATAACGACTATCTTGAGCATAGGATGTGCCTAAGTTTTGAAGCATTCTGATACCAAGGTTTTTATTTGCATATACTAAAGTATTACTAGCTAAAACCAAAGCTATATCATCTCCATCTATACTCGCACTTACCACGCTTTCGTTAAATTTATGAGAAAATAATTCTTCACCTTGTAAATTTAAGATTTTAAAGTTTCCATTATCATCAGCTATGATGATTTCTTCTAAATACGCATTTAGGATATGATAATTTTTATCTAGTTTAAAATTAATAATATTACCCATGCTATCTACAAAGGAATTATTGCTTAATTGTGCTATATTGTTATTGAAATTGATAATTTTACCGTTAACATTTTGAGAACTATAAGGAAGTTGTTCTGTTTGTGTTGGTTGATAATACTCCCTTTTTGTGCCACAAGCACTAAAAAATATTAAAGTGATAATAAATAAATAAAAGTGTTTCATTTTATTCCTTGGTAATGTTTTAAGCTTGTAATAATTTGCCATAAGGGAGAATTTATAGGTATTTTATTAAATTCTATATCTGCATTTTTAAAATCATTTTGTTTTAGAAATTCAAAACCTGCTAGCAAGGTATTATAATCTTTTAAAAATTCTGACTTTTGATTATTTTGAGCAAGTACTATTTGTTTTAACAAAGGATCTATATTAAGATTTAAAGTTTGGTTAAGATCTTGATTGTTTTGACCCATGATGAATATGGTATATAAATTTGCATTTTTTTGTTTTAATTCTTCGAGTAATTTTTGATCTGAAGGATTTTTTAATAAATTATTAAAAATTATATTACTTTCTTGAATATTACTTTCTTGTTTTAGATTATAAAAATAACTTCCACTAAAATATGCAATTAAAAGCACAATAATTGCAATGAAATAGTATTTGTATTTTTTTATAAAGCGTTCGGATTTAATAAAATTTTCCATCATTTGCTCTTGAGAGCTTAATTCTTCTTGGACTGCTTTTAAGTTTTCTTTTAAAGCCATATTTTCCCTTTTTTAGCAAGAATAAACATTATTTATTGTTTTAAGTCTATAATTGTAACATATAAAAATGAAAAAATAAATGATTTTATGTTATAATTTTTAATCTAAAAAGAGTTTTCTTGGATATAAATTAAAAATTAAGGTAAATCATGCAAATTGATGATAAATTATTGACTAAACTTGAAAAGCTAAGTGCTTTAAAAATTGCTGATGAGAAAAGACAAGAATTAGAAGAACAATTAAGTCAAATTGTTAATTTTGTAGAAAAATTAGATGAATTAAAACTTGATGATGTGGAAGCTATGACAAGCACTACAAAAGGTGGAACGCCATTTAGACTAGATGAAAGTATAAAATCTGAAGTATTTGATGTAATTAGCAAGCATGCTCCAAATTCTCAAGATGGATTTTTTATAGTTCCTAAAATAATTGAATAAAATATTTGGAGTTTAGTGTAGATGGAAAATTTTTCGTGGTTTGATGTATTTGTTTTGGGCTTAACTGTGATTTTAGGCTTGAAAGGTTTAGTAAGTGGTTTATTTAAAGAAATTTTTGGCTTGTTAGGTATAGTTGGTGGGGTTTTACTTGCTTCAAGATATGCTAAAGAAGTAGCAGAAATTATCAATAATAATTTTTATGCAATTGAAAATGAAAATCTTGCAATTTTTGCAGGTTTTTTAGCTTTATTGATTGTGATATGGATAGCATGTATGGCTTTGGGAAATATATTATCAAAAATGTTTAGCATGAGTGGTCTTGGTTTTATAGATCGTATTGGTGGATTTTTATTTGGTAGTGCTAAAATATTTTTAATTTTTGCTATTTTGGTGGCTTGCATTAATAATATAGAATTTTTAAATTCAAGTTTAGAAAAATATGCAAAAAATAGTCAAACCTTGGATTTACTTAGAAAAACAGGTGAATATATAATGAATACTAATTTTACTCAAAATGGTTTAGATAAAATACAAGAACAACTTATAGATTCTAATATAAGTCTAAATTCGGAGGTAGACAATGCAAATTGAAAATATAGAATACGATGTTTTGCTTGAGCGTTTTAAAAAAACACTTAAAGACAATGGCCTAAAATATACCAAGCAAAGAGAGGTGCTTTTAAAAACTTTATATAATAGTGATATGCATTATACTCCAGAAAGTCTATATGTAGAAATAAAGCAAAAAAATCCCGAATTAAATGTAGGCATTGCAACAGTTTATAGAACTTTAAATTTATTAGAAGAATCAGGTATGGCTACTTCTATATCTTTTGGTGCTTCAGGAAAGAAATTTGAACTTGCAAATAAACCTCATCATGATCATTTAATTTGTAAAAGTTGTGGTGAGATTGTAGAATTTGAAAATCCTATTATCGAACAACAACAAATGTTAATCGCAAAAGAATATAATTTTAAATTAACAGGACATTTAATGCAACTTTATGGTCTATGTCCACAATGTAGTAAAAAATAAAGGTATATTTAATGTTTGATAATATTTTAGAGCAACAAAAAATTCAAAAAGCGCAAGAACTAAAAGAACTAGGAATCAACCCTTATCCGCATTTTTTAAAAAAAGAAATGAGTATAGATGAGTATAAGGTTAAATTTGCTTACGTTAAAGATATGGAAAATCAGCGCGATGAAAATGCTCATGGAGTATTAGCAGGAAGATTAAAACTTCTTAGAATAGCTGGTAAATCGGTATTTGCTAATATAGAAGATGAGCAAGATAATTTACAAATTTATTTTAATCAAAACATTTTAGGGGAAGAATACTTTGCTATTTTGAAAAAATATCTTGAAGTAGGGGATATTGTTTTGGTTAAAGGTTTTCCTTTTATGACTAAAACAGGAGAATTTAGTCTTCATGTAGAACAAATTCAAATAGCTACAAAAGCCATAGTGCCTTTACCGGAAAAATATCATGGATTGACAGATATTGAGCAAAGATATAGAAAAAGATATCTTGATATGATTATGAATAGTGAGGTAAGAAAAGATTTTATTTTGCGTTCTAAAATTGTTTCTTATATTAGATCTTTTTTTGATAATAAAGGATTTTTGGAAGTTGAAACACCAATGATGCATCCTATTGCAGGGGGAGCAAATGCAAAGCCTTTCGTGACTTATCACAATGCTTTGGGCGTGGAAAGATTTTTAAGAATTGCCCCAGAATTATATCTAAAACGTTTGATTGTAGGTGGTTTTGAGGCGGTTTATGAGATTAATAGATGTTTTAGAAATGAAGGGATGGATTTAACGCATAATCCTGAATTTACTACAATCGAGTTTTATTGGGCTTATCATAATTATCATGATTTAATGGATTTGACAGAAGAGCTTTTTGCGATGCTTTTAGATAAGTTAAATTTAGATAAAAAACTTGAATTTGATGAAAAAATAATTGATTTTTCTAAGCCATTTGAAAGAATTACTTATAAAGATGCATTAAAAAAATATGGTGGTTTAGATGATGAGCTTATTAACAATAAAGAATTAATTTTAGAAAAGCTAAAAAAAGACGGCTTTGAAGCTAATGAAAAATTAGAATTAGGTCATTTACAAGCTGAACTTTTTGATAATTATGTTGAAGATAAATTGATTGATCCTACTTTTGTGATAGATTTTCCTATTTCTATAAGTCCTTTGTCTAGAAGAAGTGATAAAGACAAAGATATTGCTGAAAGATTTGAGTTGTTTATCGCAGGTAGAGAAATTGCTAATGGATTTAATGAGCTTAATGATCCACTAGATCAATATGAGAGATTTTTAAAGCAAATTGAAGCAAAAAATGCAGGCGATGAAGAAGCATGTGAAATGGATGAAGATTTTGTTAATGCGCTAGGTTATGCTATGGCGCCAACCGCAGGTCAAGGTATAGGAATAGATAGATTGGTTATGCTTTTAATTAATAAAAAATCAATTCGTGATGTAGTACTTTTCCCAGCTATGAGACCACTTAAAAATGAGATAAAAGGAGAGTAAATGTTGGAAAAATTTGATAAAGAAATTTTTGATTTAACCCAAAAAGAGCTAGCAAGACAATGCGATGGTCTTGAAATGATAGCAAGTGAAAATTTTACCATACCAGAAGTTATGGAGGTAATGGGTAGCATTTTAACAAATAAATATGCAGAAGGCTATCCTGGTAAAAGATATTATGGCGGATGTGAATTTGTAGATGAGATTGAAACGATTGCTATAGAAAGATGTAAAAAACTTTTTAATTGTAATTTTGCCAATGTACAACCTAGTTCAGGCTCACAAGCAAATCAAGGTGTGTATATGGCATTATTAAATCCTGGTGATAGAATTTTGGGTATGGATTTAAGCCATGGAGGACACCTAACTCATGGCTCTAAAGTAAGTTCTTCTGGAAAGGTTTATGAAAGCTTTTTTTATGGAGTTGAGCTTGATGGAAGAATTAATTATGATAAAGTGAGAGAGATAGCAAAAGAAGTTAAGCCAAAACTTATCGTTTGTGGTGCTAGTGCTTATCCTAGAGTGATTGATTTTGCTAAATTTAGGGAAATAGCAGATGAGGTTGGTGCGTACTTGTTTGCTGATATTGCACATATTGCAGGTTTAGTTGTAGCAGGCGAGCATCCTAGTCCATTCCCTTATGCTCATGTTGTAAGCTCTACTACACATAAAACTTTAAGAGGTCCAAGGGGTGGGATTATTATGTGTAATGATGAAGAAATTGCTAAAAAGATAAATTCTGCAATTTTCCCAGGTATTCAAGGTGGTCCGCTAATGCATGTAATTGCTGCTAAGGCTGTTGGGTTTAAATATAACCTAAGCGATGAGTGGAAAATTTATGCTAAGCAAATTATTAAAAATACTGCTACTTTAGCACAAGTTTTAATAGATAGAAAATATGATTTAGTAAGTGGTGGCACTGATAATCATTTGATTTTATTAAGTTTTTTAAATAAAGAATTTAGCGGTAAGGATGCAGATTTAGCGCTAGAAAGAGCAGGTATTACAGCTAATAAAAATACTGTTCCAGGTGAAACTAGAAGTCCTTTTGTAACGAGTGGTTTAAGACTTGGGACAGCAGCTTTAACGGCAAGAGGCTTTAAAGAAGAGCAAATTGCTACTGTTGCAAATTATATAGCTGATATTTTAGATGATATACAAAATACTAAATTACAAGAAGAAATCAAGGTTAAACTGAAGGATTTAGCAAGTAATTTTATTATTTATGAAAGGGCTTTATTTTGATTACAACAATGGATTTAGCTTTAATTAAAATGGTTACAAGCCATTATTATATAAAGCGTGATACTATAATAAATAAATACGAATACAAGGGTAGAATTTTCTTTGACAAATTTGAGAAAGTCAATGCTCCATTAACTGCTAGTGTTATACAAGAGCATATGGAAAAAAAGATAATCGTGGCACATTCTTTGATCAATAGTTTTGATAAAGTTGAAAATATTGTATTTGATTATAATGGTTTTAATGCGGAGCGTTTTTGGCATAGAGCACAACTTATTTTAAGAGAAGAAGGTTTTATTAATTTTACTGCTTATAGAACAAGAACTAATAATCATTTGCATTTATATATCCATAAAGGACATACAACCTTTAATGAGGCTTGTTCTTTGGGTTCAAAATTATCTTTACTTTTTTCTCAAAAAATGCCTGTAGAGTGGAAAGTTTTTCCTAGTATGGATATACCTAGAGAATTTAATATTTTAACCCTACCCTATGAAGTTTATCAAAAAGAACGCGGTGCTTCTTGGTCTAAACATATGTAATTTTTTGAAAGGATGAAAAATGGAAGAAAACAATAAAAACGAATTTGATGATATTATTTTGCAAAAAAGCAATAAAAGCGAAAAACTCAAAAAAATTTTACTTAGATCGATTATTTTAATCATTGTATTTTTAGTTGTTATGATAGTAATGAAGCTAATTAATGATCCAGGTGAAGAAAAAACTTTGCAAATGCCATCAGAACCACAAGAGCAAGCTGCTTATGAAAATAATTTTAATTCTTTACCTATTACAGATAGTACTAAAGAAGAAGATGAATTTGAAGCTTTGGCTAGAAAATTAAAAGAAGAAAGCTCTTTGGTTGATACAAATACTACTATAGAGGAAAAGCAAGAAGTTCCAAATAATAGTGTGTTAGATCAAATTGCTACAGTAGAATCAAAAGAAGAGTCAACTAAGGTAGAAGAAAAACAAGAAGAGATTAAGCCTGTAGAAAAATCTATAGAAAAACCAATTCAAAAACCTTCTGAAAAACCAAAAAATAATGTAGTTGAAAAGCCAAAAGCTCCAGAGCAAAGCAATACAAATGAATTGTTTGAGAGTATAAAAACTCCAAGTGTTCAAACGCAACTTCCTGTAGGTGCGTATATTCAAGTTTTTTCTTTAAATAGTTTGGATCCTAAATCAAAAGAATTGAATATACTTAAAGAAAATGGATATGATTACAAAATTTATAAAACAACAGTAAATGGTAAAGAGTTAACAAAAGTTTTAGTTGGGCCTTATAAAGAAAGTGAATTAAAGGCCGAATTAGAAAAAGTACGTTCTAAAATTGCAAAAGGTGCTTTTACATTTAGAGTAAAATGAAAACTTTTGCAGTTATAGGCGATCCTATTATGCATTCTAAATCCCCAAGAATGCATAATAATGCCTTGCAAGCTCTCAAAAAGGATGCAGTTTATATAAGATGTCACCTAAAAGATAAAACAAAATTAAAAGAAACTATTCAGAAGTTAGATGGGGCTAATATTACCATACCTTTTAAAGAAGTAGCTTGCGAAATCGCTGATTTTAAAGATGAAAGCGTTATACATATAGGCTCTGCTAATACTTTATTGAATAAAAATAATAAAATTTATGCTTATAATACAGATTATCTAGGATTTTTAAAAGCGATTGAAGATTTTTCTTCTGTTGAAAATACCTTGATCTTGGGTGCTGGAGGTACAGCCAAGGCTTTGGCATATGCTTTAAAATCTAAGAATATTAAAGTCACAATAGCAAATCGCTCTAATGCTAGGTTTGAAAATTTAAGTAATTATCTGTGTTTTTTATATGATCAACTTGACTTAAATGAAAAATTTGATTTAATTATTAATACAACTAGCGCAGGCTTAAATGATGAAAAATTACCTTGTCAAGAAGAGATTTTAAAAGGTGTTTTTCAACAAGCCAAATATGCTTTTGATGTGATTTATGGTAAAAATACACCTTTTTTAAAATTAGCAAGAGAAAATGGCTTGAAAATAAAAGATGGTACACAAATGCTTTTATGGCAAGGTGTTTTTGCTTTTGAGTTGTTTTTGGAATGTCAAAAAACAGAAGAAATTTTTAAAGCCATGGAGATGGCTTTAAAACTTCCTTAATGACTAAACCAGGATTTGATTTTATCAAACAAGCTTTCTTGTTCTATAAAAGCTTCTTCATCTGCCAAGCCAAAGCTTTTTTCAAGTTGTAACAATAGATTTTTTTGTTCTTCGGTGAGAGTTTTTGGAAATTTTATTTCAATTTGTACAATATGTGAACCAAGTTTTCCATTGTGAATATTTTTAACACCTTCATTAGTTAATTCAAATTTTTGCTTATCTTTTGCACCTATTGGAAGCTTAAGATCAGCTTCTCCTCTTATGGTAGAAACTTTAATAGTTTTTCCAAGAGCAGCTTGAGTAAAAAATACAGGTACTATAGTATAGATATCATCATCATGTCTGATAAATTTATCATCATCTTCTACAATGATTTTGATATATAAATCACCTCTTTGAGAATAATTTGGAAGCTCGTTGGCTTTGTTTTGCACTCTAAGACTCATACCGCTATCTATACCTTCTGGTATATCAAGCTCTATACGATCTTTAATTTCTTCATAACCATTACCATGGCATGTTTTACATTTATCTTTGATAATCTGACCGCTACCTTTACAATGATCACAAGTTTGTACAAAGGTCATAAAGCCTTGCCTAATACCAACTTGACCTTTCCCATCACAATGAGAACAAGTATTTAATTTTCCATTTTCTGAGCCACTTCCTTTGCAAGATTTACAAAAACTTTTATAGGTAAAATCAATTTTTTTCTTACAACCAAACACAGCTTCTTTAAAATTAATTTTTGATGTTATCTTTGAGTCATGGGGGTATTTGTTTTCTTTTTCCTTTTTACGTGTTGAACTGCCAAAACCAAATCCTTCTCCAAAAAAGCTTGAAAATATATCTCCTAAATCAACATCTCCAAAACCGCCAAATCCACTTGCTTGCCCTTTAAGCCCTTCTTTCCCATATCTATCGTATATGCTTCTTTTTTCATCGTTGCTAAGCACCTCATAGGCTTCATTAACAAGTTTAAATTTTTCTTCCGCTTCTTTATCTCCTTGGTTTCTATCAGGATGATATTTTAATGCCATTTTTCTATAAGCTTTTTTTATGGTCTCTTTATCTGAAGTTTGAGAAATTTCTAGTATTTCATAGTAATTAAGTTCCACTTTTTTCCTCTCTTGAAAAATTAATATTGTAATTTTAGCAAAAAAATAAATGAATAGTTAAATTATGTGTTATAATGTTAAGTTTGTAACATATTTTCACTAAAGGGGTAGAGATGATTAATGTTTTAATGATCGAAGATGATCCAGATTTTGCAGAGTTTTTGGCAGAATATTTGGCCCAGTTTAATATAAAAGTTACTAATTATGAAGATCCATATTTGGGAATGAGTGCTGGTATAAAAAACTATGATTGTTTAATTCTTGATTTAACTTTACCTGGACTTGATGGTCTTGAAGTTTGTCGTGAAATAAGGGAAAAATATAGTATTCCTATTATTATTTCTTCAGCTAGAAGTGATTTAAGTGATAAAATTGTAGGCCTTCAAATAGGCGCAGATGATTACTTACCAAAACCATATGATCCAAAAGAAATGCATGCAAGAATTATGAGTTTGATTCGTCGTTCTAAGCGAACTAATGAAACTCCTGAAAAAATAATCAATTCAGCATTTAAAATTGATGAAAAAAGACATGAGATAAGTTATAATGATGAAGTTTTAATATTAACACCTGCTGAGTATGAAATTTTAAGTTATATGATAAGACAGCATGGCTTTTCGGTAAGTAGAGAGCAGCTTGTGTATCATTGTAAAAGCCTAAAAGATAAAGATTCCAAAAGTCTAGATGTAATTATTGGTAGGTTAAGAACTAAGATCGGTGATAGTTCTAAAGCACCAAAGCATATTTTTTCTGTTAGAGGAATAGGGTATAAGTTGATAGGATGAAAATCACAATTAATCTTAAGATTACTGCTCTTTTTGCAACAGCTTTTTTGTTTGTTTGTGCATTATTTGTTTTGCTTGGAAAAATTCAAATTGATTCGTATTTAACAAGTGAGCAAAATAGACAAAAAGATATTATCGAAAAGATTATTTATAATTTGGAAAGAAAGGAGAAATTTTCTGTTCATGATTATCTTCTTTCTAAGTCCTTTGTCTTGGTTGAAAGTGAGCGTAGTATAAAACATATTGTTACAAAAGGTGAAAAGGTTTTTAGAATCAATTCTTTATATGGCAACTTTGCTTCTATTGTTTATCATAATCAAATTTATTTTTATGTTGAGCAAGATAAAACAAGATGGCTTTATGAATTAAATTCTTCCACACGTTTAGAATATTTGTTTTTGCTTAGCTTTTTTTTCAGTTTGATTTTAATTATATTTTTATACTTTTCTGTATTAAAATCACTAACACCTTTAAAAATTTTAAAGAAAAAAATTAAAAATATTAGTACAGGTAAAATAGAACCTTTATCTGAGTATTCTCAAATTAATGATGAAATTTCTGAAATTTCTTTTGAATTTGATCACGCAATTAATAAAATACAAGAACTTGTAAAATCTAGACAATTTTTTTTAAGAATGATTATGCATGAACTTAAAACACCTATTGGAAAGGGTAGGATAGTTTGTGAGATGTTAGACAACCAAAAACAAAAAGATCGCTTGGTGGCGATTTTTGAAAGGCTTGAACTATTGATTGATGAATTTGGAAAGATTGAAAAGGTTTTATCAAGAAATTGTCAACTCAATTTGCAAACCTACCATCTTAGTTTAATTTTAGAACAAGCTGAAGATTATTTGATGAGAGATGATTTTTATCAGAAGGTTAAGATTGTATATAAAGATGATGTTATGATTGTGGCAGATTTAGAACTCTTCTCTTTAATGCTTAAAAATTTAATTGATAATGCTATTAAATATTCTGATGATAAAAGCTGTGAAATTATATGTTCTGGAGATTATATAATTGTTAGAAATAAGGGTGTGCAGCTTAAAAAAACTTTTGATTATTATTTAAAGCCATTTGTAAGAGAACAAAATACCCAAGTTGAGGGCATGGGGTTAGGACTTTATATTATTAATAATATTTGTAATCTTCATGGTTATAATTTAACCTATAGTTATGAAGATGGATATCACACCTTCAAAATTGTTTTTTCAAGGTTAAAATAGCTTGAAGGGTATAGAAAAATTCAATGAGTTAGTAGAGATTTTTTCTGCTCTTCCCACTATAGGTAAAAAAACGGCTTTAAGGCTTGCGTATCATGTGTGTATAAAAGATCCTTTACTTGGTTCAAAACTTGCTTATCATATTGAAGAATCTATTAGAGCGATTAAAAAATGCATCCAATGTGGATCTTTAAGCGAAAATGAATTATGTGAAGTATGTTCTAATATAGAAAGAAATAATAATATAGTTTGTATAGTACAAGATCCAAAAGATGTTTTGGTTTTAGAAGATAGTGGAAGTTATGATGGACTTTATTTTGTACTAGAGAATACTAGTGAGGATAATATTATAAAATTAAGATTAATAATTGAAAGTAAAAATGTAAAAGAAATATTTTTTGCTTTCACACAAGGATTAAATTCTGATGCTATTATTTTTTTTATAGAGGAAAAACTAAAAGATTTAAATTTAAGCTTTTCACAAATAGCCCAAGGTATTCCAAGTGGTGTAAGTTTAGAAAATGTGGATTTTATATCTTTGCATAAGGCAGTAAATCATAGAACTAAGCTTGATTGATGTATTTTTTTAACAGTGCTAACCATTCAATTTTGTTAATGTCATTTAAGACCATATTGGCAAAGTCACAGTTTTTAATCCTATCTTTGGAAAAAAGCAAAATGGTATTTTTGGGATTTTTTATTTTGTATTCATGTAGTATTTGGCTAATATGTATTAAATCAAATTTAATAACTTCATAATCTATTAAAATCAATTTGAAATTTAATTGTAAAGCCTTTTTAAAATCACTTAAATTGTTTACAGCTTGATTATTTGGACAAAATTGATTGGTTATATTTAAAATAAGATTATTTTCAAAACTAGTAGATTTAAAAATCAAAACATTAGAATTTTCTTTTCTATAGTTCTCTTGCGCAAAATTAACATTTAAAAAATTAATTATGTCTTCAGTGTAAATTTCAGTAAAAGTAAAATTTAAAATATCATCAACTCTTTCTTTTGAGATAATAAAAGTAAAATTTCTTTCTTTATAATCATTTATAATTTCACTGCTAATTCCTATATTTAATAATATACATTGTAAAAGAAAATTTTCAATAACATTGTTGTTTATAATACCCACATGAATATTTTCAAAACAATTATTTGTGGAAATTTTATTGTGGTGATATTGCTGTAAAATTGGCTTTAGTGTAGATAAATTATCTGCTTGTAAATAGCTTAAACCTTGAATAAGATACTGGAAATTTTTTTGTACAAGTTTATTTTGTAGTTTTTGATCTTGTAATTGCTTGTTGATTGAATCAAATAATAGTTTTAAATTTTCCTTTAACTCTTCCAAAGAATTTGATTTTGGCAAAGAAAAATATTTTTCAATCTCCTGAGTTAAAAATTTATTTTTTTTGATTTTCTGATTTTTTAGAGTTATACAAATACACGCAATGATAAAAATCAAAATACTCACAAAGGTATAAACGAAGAATAGTTTTTGGTCAATAGGGTATAAAAAATAATAATTTAAAAAGCATAAAATTAAAGTCAAAAGACTAATAAGTAATATCATAAATTATCCTTGATTAATTTGGCTATTTTTGCATTAGAAAGTGATTTTAACTCATCAAAATTAGCTTTACTAATCTTATCAAAACTACCATAATAATCTAAAAATTTTTTAATATATCCTTGGGAAATTCCAAGTTGCATTAGCTTAGAACTTTGCAAATCTTGCTTTCTTTTTGTTTTTTGATGAAAACTAATTGCAAAGCGATGTGCTTCATCACGCAATTTTTGTAAAAATTGTAATTTTTTATCATCGGTGGAAAGTTGAATTTTGCCTTCTTGGGTATAAATTTTATCTTTTGCATTTCCTTTTGCCCTATAAGCTTTTGTATCTATTTTTTCTTTAGAAATTGTTAAAATATCTACATTTGCTCCAGAACTTTTGATGATATTATTTGCTAGCTTTAATAAAGTATCTCCTCCATCAATTAACCATAAATCAGGCGGAGGATTTTTATCAAACGACATGGCTCTTTTACTAAGAGTTTGAAGCATTTGATCGTAATCATTTTTATAGGATAAATGGTAGTGCCTATAAGAACTTTTGTCAAATTTTCCATCTTTATAGGCTACCAAAGCACCGACATTTGCTTCACCTTGCATGTGAGAATTATCAAAAATTTCTATATGATTAGGATAATTTTGTAGGTTAAAAAATTCTTTTAATTCTTTTAAAAATAAATAATCATCACTTTTTAAGTGTTTTTGTATATTTATTTTTGCATTTTCTAATGCAAGCTCACACAAGGCCTTTTTTTCACCAAGTTTTGGAGTCTTAAGGTGAAATTTTTTAGAAAATCTCTCACTAAGTAAATTTTGCAAAAGATTCATATCTTCAAATTCTTCATGTGTATAAATTCGGGTTGAATTTATTGGGCTATCTTGGGTGTAATTTTCTAATATGTATTGCTTGTATACTGCATTTAAGTCAAATTCATCTTGATGATTTAGGGTTAGCACTTTATGGTTTGAGCTAATTATCCTACCATTATTGATGACAAAACGCACCATAGAGAGTATATTTGCTTCATGGTATATGGCAAAAACATCAAAATCTTCTAATTTTGCAAGGTCTATTTGTATTTTTACGCTTAAATCTTCTATTGTTTTGATTTGATCTCTTATAATAGCTGCTTCTTCGTAGTTTTCGTTTTTTGCATACTCTAGCATTTTATTTTCTAATTTTTTTGTTAAAGATAGAGGATTTAAAAGAGCTTGAGTAGCCTTTTGGATAATTTTTTCATATTCTTGCTTAGAAATTTTTTGCTCACATGGTCCTTTGCAACGCTTAATTTGATAAAAAAGACAAAGCTCTTTGCAAGATTTTTTTTGTCTTAGTTCAAATGATAAATACAAAGCATTTAAAAGCTCTTTTGCTCCTTTAAAAAACGGACCAAAATATTTTATTTTATTTTTTTTGATGATTTTTCTTGTAATTTCAAATCTTGGAAAATCTTCGTTTAAATCTATGTAAATATAAGGGTAGGTTTTATCATCTCTTAATAGTATATTGTATTTTGGATGAAGCTGTTTTATAAAAGAATTTTCCAATATTAAAGCATCGGCCTCACTTTTTGTGGTAATAAATTCTAAATGATGAGTCTGGCTGATCATCTTTTGAATTCTTAAACTATTGTTGGGATTTGGGCAAAGATTTGGAGTGAAATTAAAATAACTTCTAACGCGGTTTTTTAAATTCTTGGCTTTACCTACGTATAAAAGCTTACCTTGTATATCAAAATACTGATACATGCCAGGTAAATTGGGTAAAGTCTTGAGTTCGTTTTCAAGCATTTTTTATAAGCTTTCGCAGTTCTTCAAATTTATTATATAAAATAGGATTTTTAAAATGGTTTCTAAAATCTCCATTAGAAAGTTCTAGATGAGTATTTTTATGTTCAATAAAAATACTATTTTTAGATGTAAAGTTTTTATCATTAAGTATTTTTATGTTTTCTACTTTTGCAAAATTACTCATTGGCTTAGCTAAAGTATAGTTTTTTATGAGACTTTTAATCATTTTTTTGGTATTATCGTGATTAAGCTCCATATATGCAATGTGGTGTTTAACTAAAATAACCAAAGTATTATTTTTTATAAAGAGTTTAGTAATCATTTGTTGGTGATTAAGGTTTAACAAATTTAAAAACTCTTTATATTGTAAAAGTGCTTTTAAAGGTCTATAATGTTTATATTTTTCAGAATTGGCAAGTGTATTGATAACATCATGACTTGTTTTAATTTTATTTTCAACTTTCATTTGATTATTGTAACATTTTTTTTATTAATATTGTTAAGTGCGTGTGGCTATAAAGCTGCTCCATTTTATGAAATAAAAGATAATAATGGTAGTGTAAAAGAGATAAAAAAATTCCAATCTTTGGAGAGTGAAATATGAGTAAAATACTTTTTTTACTTTGTTTTGGCGTTAGTTTTTTATTAGCTAGTCAAACACATGAGTTAAATTTAGCTTTTAGTGCTTTGGGTATAGGCGTTTTAATAATTTTTATATTAGGCTATTATTTTATTGCAGCAGAAGAAAAATATCATATTAATAAAACCAAACCCGCTTTATTTATAGGAACTTTGTCTTTTGTTATCATAGGTATATATATGGTAATGAATGATTTAGATACGCAGATACTTGAAGAAAGTGTTAACCACCTTATTTTAGAAATTGCACAAATTGTCTTTTTCTTAATAGCTGCTATGACTTTTATAGAGGCTTTGATAGAAAGATCAGTTTTTGAAACTTTAAAATACAAACTTGTGAGTAAGGGTTATACTTATAGAAAGTTATTTTGGCTAACAGGAATTTTAGCTTTTTTTATCTCCCCAATTGCAGACAATCTTACAACTGCTTTGATTTTATCTACCGTGCTTTTAACCATAGATAAGCATAACAAAGAATTTTTAATCCCTGGTGCTATAAATATTGTAGTGGCGGCTAATGCAGGTGGAGCTTGGTCGCCTTTTGGTGATATTACTACTTTAATGGTTTGGACGGCAAAAAAAGCTACATTTTTTGAATTTTTTGCTCTTTTTCCTGCTTCTTTTATTGGTTGGTTGCTTACTGCTTATTTATTATCGCGTTATGTGCCTAATATTGAGCCAAATTTTCACAAAAATAATCTAGAAAAAATTGAGATTAAACCAGGTGGCAAAGTTTTTATTGTACTTGGTTTTTTAACTATTGCTTTAGCAGTATTTATTCATAGTATTTGCGATTTACCTGCGATGTGGGGTATGATATTTGGCCTTTCTTTGCTTAGCTTATATGTATATTTTTTTAATAGAAAGCAAAAAAAGAAAGACTTAAATATTTTTCATTATATGACGCGTATAGAGATGGATACTTTATTGTTTTTCTTTGGTATTTTATCTGCAGTTGGCGCCTTGCATTTTGTTGGTTGGCTTGCTTACGCTTCTGATCTTTATGCAAAATTTGGAGCTACTAGTATTAATATAGGCGTAGGATTTTTATCTGCTATTGTAGATAATGTTCCGGTTATGAGTGCGGTACTAAAAGCAAATCCAAGCATGGATGATACTCAATGGCTTTTAGTAACTCTTACAGCAGGAATAGGGGGATCATTAATAAGTTTTGGTTCGGCTGCTGGAGTAGGAGTAATGGGTAAAATGAAAGGAATTTATACTTTTAATGCTCATTTAAAATATGCATGGACGATTTTGGTTGGTTATATAATATCTATTATAGTTTGGTATGTACAATTTCAATTGTTAAATTTATAAAGGAGTTAGATGAAAAAAGCAGATATTTTAGTTTTGGATTTTGGTTCACAATACACACAACTCATTGCTAGAAGATTAAGAGAGCAGGGTGTGTATGCAGAAATTTTACCTTTTAATGTGAGTTTAGATGAGATTAAGGCTAAAGAGCCTAAGGGTATTATTTTAAGTGGTGGACCAGCTAGTGTATATGCAAATGATGCTTATTTTTGTGATAAGGGTGTCTTTGATTTAAATATACCTGTTTTAGGGATATGCTATGGTATGCAACTTATGGCACATCATTTTGGAGCAAATGTCGCTCCAGCAGGTCATAAAGAATATGGTAAAGCAACTATAGATATTCAAAATGATAGTGATTTGTTTAAAAACTTACCTAAAAAGCAAACAGTGTGGATGAGCCATTCTGATAAGGTTGAAAATTTACCACAAGGTTTTGAGGTTTTAGCAACTAGTGAAAATAGTCCATTTTGTGTGTTTGGAGATGAGAAGCGTAAATTTTTTGCTTTACAATTTCATCCTGAAGTGCAACACAGTGAATTTGGAAAAAGCATCTTGAAAAATTTTGCTAAGTATGCATGTAATTGTGATAGTGTATGGAATATGGGATCTTTTGCAAAAACTCAAGCACAAAAAATCAAAGAAGAAGTAGGAAATGATAAAGTACTTTGTGCAGTAAGTGGTGGAGTGGATAGTAGCGTAGTGGCTGCATTGTTAGCAAGTGCAATTAAAGATCAAGTAGTGGTTGTTTTTGTTGATAATGGTCTTTTAAGAAGCGGTGAAAAAGAACAAGTTGAGTATATGTTTAGACATACTTTGGGTATTGATCTAATTAGTATTGATGCTAGAGAGATTTTCTTAAGTCGTTTAGCAGGGGTGAGAGATCCTGAGCAAAAAAGAAAAATCATAGGAAATACTTTTATAGAAGTTTTTGAAGAAGAAGCTAAAAAACATAAAGATGTAAAATATCTAGCGCAAGGGACTTTGTATACTGATATTATTGAAAGCTCGGTCGTAGGAGCTAGTAAAACTATAAAATCTCATCACAATGTGGGTGGTTTACCTGAAAAGATGAATTTAAAACTCATCGAGCCTTTAAAGGAAATTTTTAAAGATGAGGTAAGAGCTTTAGGAATGGAGCTTGGCTTAAGTAAAGATGTGGTTTATCGTCACCCTTTTCCAGGGCCAGGTCTTGCTATACGTATAATGGGTGAGGTAAATGAGCCTAGTTTGGAGCTTTTAAGAAAAGCAGATGTTATTTTGATTGAAGAATTAAAAAGTAGTGGTTGGTATGATAAGACATGGCAAGCTTTTTGTGTGCTTTTAAACGTACAAAGTGTTGGTGTAATGGGAGATAATAGGACTTATGATAACGCAGTTTGTGTGCGTGTTGTTAATGCAAGTGATGGTATGACCGCGACTTTTTCTCATTTGCCTTATGAATTATTAGAAAATATTTCACGCCGTATTATTAATGAAGTAGAAGGAATCAATCGCGTGGTGTATGATATTTCTAGTAAGCCACCAGCAACGATTGAATGGGAATGATTATTTAGTACAAAAATATACAAAAGCAGGGGGAAGATTTTGCCAAATGATAGGTGAAATTTCTACCTTGCTAAAAGTAGCAAAAAGTTTTTTCTTAAAAGCCCTTCCTTTTGGTGTTGGGAGTATATAAGCAAATGTTGCAAAACAACCGTTTTCCTCTAAAGCATCATGGATAGATTTTAATAATAAATCTTGCTCTTTGGAATTTAATAAAGCCCAAGGAATTCCTGAGATGATCAAATCAACGCTGTTGATCGCTCTTTTTTCTAGCATATTAGGCAAGAATTCTGCTGAGCTGATTTCTATATCTATATTTTTTATATTTTGCTTTAATTTTTTTGCCATGTGAGGGTTGATTTCAACGGCAAAAAAACTTGCATTATGATTTTTTTGCTTGAAAATATATTTTGTAAAACTTCCTGTGCCAGGTCCTATTTCAACGATATTTTTTGCATGTTTAACATGGGAAGTTATGAGTTTGCTTAATTTTTTAGAGCTTGCACAAAACGCTCCTGTTTGTTTTGGGTGTTTAAAATATTGATATAAAAACATAAATAAAATACCTAAAATATTTGTTTTGAAGAAATTCTAAAATATTATTGTAAATTTATAAAAACAAAGTTAAAATAAGAATTTAATTTTTCTTTAGATCAAGGATTTGGATATGCACGGAAAAATAATGGTTTATGTGGATGCTACTGGGAGAGGAACAGTAATTAATCTAGCAAAAACATTTTTTGAATTTAATAAACATGCATGGCATGATAAAAGAAGTATGCCAACGGTTGGTATGTTTGTTGAATTTAGATCCGATGGAAAGCATATTACTGATTTAAGACCTTCTAAATTCCAAGAATTTACAGATAATGATTTTATTAAAGAAAGAGATTTTTGGAAAACAGATAGTGATGATGAATTAGAAGATTTAAGATTAACAAGACGTGATGCTTATGTTCAAGAACTTTATAGAGAAACTGATTATGATAATCTTGATAAAATCACATTAAATTTAACCATTCCGCAAGCTATTCAAAGGTATTTTTATAATGAAACCTTGTCAATTAATGCAGTAAAAGATATTAACACAGATGAAGTGCCATATATTATAGATTTTTTTGCTATGAAACGTTTCTTATATAAGGCTTTAGATACTTTGTTGTTCTCAGATAATACCATCAATCAAGCTGATTTTTCTGCAATGAAGAATATCATAGTACACCTTGAAATGGCATATAAAGATATGAAAGATAAGCAAAAACATATTAATATGGAACGTTTGTATGATGAGGTATTTTTATCTCATCAATGTCATTATCAAGCTCTTTTGGCTTCAATTGATAATAGGAAAAATAGGAAATTAGCACTTGATCGTCAAATGAGTACTTTAATTACAGATATAAAATCAAAACAAGCAAGATTGGAATCTGAAAATGGTAAAAAACGCCAAGAATTTGAAGTGTTAATACAAAGTAAAAAACAAAAATTAATAGAAATTAAAAATGAAGCGGATTATTTTACAAAAAGTGTAGAAAAATTAGAGGCGATGAAAAAGTCTTTTTATGAAAAAAATCTTACTATTTTTAGTAATAGTTTTAATATGGCAAGAGAAAAACTTTTTGAAAAAATTAAGCAAGGCTTGAATATTTGTGCTACAAAACTAGATATAGAAATTTGGAAAAAATCTTTAAAGTCGACAAGTATAAAAAATTCTTATTTTAAAACAGCAAGTGAAATTTCTTTTTGTACTCTTTCTTTTGCTGAACTTTACTTAAATAGATTAAACAAACATGCACTAAACCCAAATGATCAGCTTTTATTTTCTTATGTTAAAAAAGTAAGAAAGGAATGCGAAAAGAGTTTTTTAGTAGTTACTTCTAATCCTGATTTATATGTTAGCATGAAGATTCAAATTTTTGCAATGAATCCTTATTATGTAGTTAAACATGCACCTAAAAAAGTAAATTATCAAGGATTAATGAAAAATACTGAATTTGATATAGTTTATGTAGATGAAAAGACTATATGGGCGCCTGTTGCTGATGTTATCTTAGAAGGGAAATATTTCTTAAAAAAAGATTCTAAAACTAAATTTAAAATTTTATAAAAATCCTTTTTAAACCCTATTTTTAAGTTTTCTTAGTTATAATTATATTGCCTAAATGGTTCGATATGGTATTAAAGAGGATCCAACACATTAATTATAAGCTGTGATGTGTGATTTACCGTGTTCTGTGACTTCGTTTGAGTTTTGAAAAAAGCGAGAAGCTGCAGCCTTTAAAAATCACCTAATGGCATACTTTGACTTTTTGAGGGTCAGACACTTATACTCCGGCCATTTGGGTTTTTGCAACACTTTTAAGGAAAATAATGAAAATTTTAATATTAGGAAGCGGTGCAAGAGAGTATTCTATCGCTTTGGCTCTTCAAAAAACAAATGATAATTTAGAATTTTATTTTGCTCCAGGAAATGGTGCTACTGCTAAAATAGGAACTAATCTTAATATGAAAGATCCTAAGGTGATTACAGCTTATGCAAAAGCATCTGAAATTGATCTTTGTATAGTTGGGAGCGAAAATTTTTTAGCAGAGGGTATAGTAGATCTTTTTAAAGAAAACAATATTGCTATTTTTGGACCTACTAAAGCTGCTGCTATGCTAGAGGCTTCAAAATCTTATATGAAGAGTTTTTTAAAAAAATATAAAATTAAAACAGCTAAATTTTTAAATACAACAGATTATGAAAAGGCTAAGAAATTTATTATGAGTTTAACACCTCCTATAGTGGTAAAAGCAGATGGCTTATGTGCGGGTAAAGGAGTAATTATAGCACAAAGTCACGAAGAAGCTTTGGAAGTTACTAAAAATATGCTTAGTGGTGAAAGTTTTGGCGAAGCTGGAAAAATTGTTGTAATTGAAGAATATCTTAATGGTTTTGAATTAAGTGTATTTGCGGTTTGTGATGGAAATGATTTTGTATTATTACCTGTTGCGCAAGACCATAAAAGATTATTAGATAACGATAAAGGACCTAATACAGGTGGTATGGGGGCTTATGCTCCAAGTGCTTTAGCAAGTGAAATCTTATTAGAGCAAGTAAAAAAAGATATAATAACACCGACTCTTAAAGGCATGAAAGAAGAAGGTGCTGAATTTGTCGGTGTGTTATTTATAGGTTTGATGGTTGTAAATAATAAACCTTATGTTTTGGAATATAATGTGCGATTTGGCGATCCCGAGTGTGAAGTTTTGATGCCTTTGATAGAAAATCCTTTGGATTTATTTTTAGCATGTGTGAATAAAAATCTTGCCAATGCTCATATAAAAATTAAAAACGAATTTGCTGTGGGTGTAGTTTGTGCAAGTAAAAATTATCCTTACAAGGACTCACCAAAAGCCTTGATTGAGATAGACAATATCCCGCAAAATTCTCATATTTCTTATGCTGGTGTAAGTTTGGAAGATGATAAATTATACGCTAGTGGTGGTCGCGTATTGGTTTGTGTGGGAACTGGAAAAAGCATTGAAGAAGCTCAAAAAAATGCTTATTTACTTTGTGAAAATGTCCATTTTAAAGGAAAACAATATAGAAAAGATATTGCTTTTCAGGTTCTTAAATGAGTGCAAATCAAGAATTATTTGATAAATTAGAAAAAGAAGAGCTAAAAATAGCAAGTTTTAAAAAAAGATTTTTAGCTTATATTGTTGATAGTTTTGTGATTTTAGCTATTGTAAGTATTATTTTATTTGATAAGATTGACTCTATGCAAACTTATGATGAAATTCATAATCTTTTAATGCGTTTTGCTAGTGGAATTTTGATTTTGCAGTTTGCGTATCATAGCTTGTTTACTTATTTATATGGTGCAACTTTAGGAAAAATACTTTTGAAAATTATGGTGATTGATCAAGAATTACTAGATAAGCCAAATTTTACCCAAAGTGCCTTAAGGGCAGGTATAAGACAAGTTAGTGATATGTTATATGGTTTAGGTTTTGCTTGGGCTTTGAGTAACATTGTTTTAAAAACTTGGCATGATTATGCAGCAAAAACAGTGGTGATAGATCTTGCGTAAAATATTACTTTCTTTGGCTTGCATAGGAAGTTTATATGCTTCTAAAGTAGATATTTATGCTTTAGATGTTGTAAAAAAAAATGATATTATAGAAGCAAAAAATAATGTAGTTGTAGTTTCTGATTTGTATTTAATAACTGCAAGCGAGGCTAAATTTAATGAAACAACTAAAGATTTAGAATTATTTGGTGATATAAATATCTTAAGAGGACAGAAAGAAAGAACTAATTCTACTTATACTAAAATTAATCTCAAAGATAATACAACAGCTTTTAAAAATTTATTTTTTTCAAATAATGATTTGGAAGTTTGGTTGCAGTGCCATCAAGCTAAAATTGATGATAAATTTATAATAAGTAAAAAGTCTGTTGTGTCTAGTTGTAATGTTGAAAATCCTGATTGGGAGATTCGTTTTGATGAAGGAAAACTAAACAAAGAAAGTAATTTTTTGCATCTTTATAATGCAAGATTATATGTTAAAAATACTCCTGTGATGTATTTGCCGTATTTTGGTTTTAGTGTGGATACCAAAAGAAAAAGTGGTTTGTTAATTCCTCAGGTAGTTTTAAAACAAAGCGAGGGATTATATTATAATCAACCAATCTATTATGTTATTGATGATAATGCAGATATACAATTTGAACCTCAAATTAGAACAAAAAGAGGTTATGGACTATATTCAACTTTAAGATTTATCGATAGTCCTTATTCTCAAGGCGAAATTAGTGGTGGTATTTTTGGAGAAAAATCAAGCTATAAAAGAGAAGAAAATTTAAAAAACAAAGAACACTATGGTTTAGAAATTAAATATTCAAGTGAAGCTCTGTTTAAAAGTCTTTTGAGTGATGAATTTCAAGAAGGTTTATGGGTTGATGCTACTTATTTAAATGATGTTGATTATATGAATTTGAGTTCTAGCGCAAAAACAGAAGCTTCTTTGGTCACTTCTAAAATAAATTATTTTTTATCAGATGATGATAATTATTACGGTGCTTATGCAAAGTATTATATAGATACTTCTAAAATTAGCAATAAAGATACTTTGCAAGAATATCCATCTTTTCAATATCATAGATATCTAAATGGTTTTTTTGATAATTATATACAGTATAGTCTAGATGCTTCTTTTCATAGATATTATAGACATACTGGTATTTATGCTAAAACTTTAGATTTTGATTTACCATTAATTTATCATACAAGTTTTATGGATGATTTTTTAAATTTTACCTTTACCGAAAGGGTTTATGCTAATTTTGTGGATTATTCCAATACAGATATTAAAAACCAAGAGCACTTATTTCAAAATTCTCATAATTTTTCTTTATATACAGATCTTTCTAAGCCATATGAAAATTTTTATCATACTTTGTATTTAGGAGTTAATTATTTTCTACCTGGAGCCAAGTCTGGAGAAATAACAGAAGATTTTATAAATATTGATAACAATCCTGAACAATTTAATTTTTCAATGTTTCAGTATTTTTATAATACTTTAGGCAAAAAAAAATTATACCATAGTTTAAAATTAAAATATTTTACCAAAGAAGGTAGTTTTGGTGGTTTTGATAATATTGTAGAATATTTTTACAATGATTATATAAGCTTTAGAAATGAAGCAGAATATTCAGGAGTAGATAGTCGTTTTGATAAAGTTTTTAGTGAAGTATTATTTGATTATGATAAATGGAAATTTAGCCTAAATCATGCTTATAGAATTTATGAAAAGGAAAAATATAACTTTTTGGGAACTAAAGCCCAATATGATATAAACACTAATTATCAAATTTTTGGTGGATTATGGTTTGATTTAGATAAAAATCCTGATAAATGGGAGGTGGGTTATACTTATCAAAGAAAATGTTGGAATTATTCTTTGATGTATCGTAAAGATATTTCACCTAAGCTTACTAGCGGAGGGATTAGCGCCAAAGATCAAAGCGGTGTATATTTTATGTTTAATTTTTATCCATTGGGCGGAGTTTCTTATGATTTTTCTTTGGAAGAGAATGAAAGGTCTATATAATGTTTTTTGAAGATGAAAAAGATGCACTTGAGAGATTATATGATATATTGCCGTTGAATAAACTAAAAGATTATATTATCATTACACCTTCTTTAAAATCTATAGTTTTTGTTAATGCGCTGGCACAAAAATTAGAAATTCCATATGATTTTTTATTCACAGAGCAAATTAAAGCTCCTAATAATGATGAGTGTCAAATAGCTATGATTAGCGAGACAAAAGAGCTTGTTTACAATAAGGCTTTAGTTAAAGCTTTTGATATAAGCTTAGATTATATTTATGGTGAGGCAAACAGGACTTATGAAGAAAAAATTTTAAAAAATGTATATCGTTATAGAAAAGGAAATCTTTTAAAAGGTTTAAAAGGAAAAAATATTTTAATGCTGCATGAGGGCTGTGAAAGTGGGATTACTGCTTCTTCATGTATTAAAAGTTTGCTAAAAGAAGAAGTAAATAGCATTATTTATGCCACTGCTTTAATGCCAAGCGATGTGTATGATTATATTAGTGTTTTTGTAGATGAGGTTTATTGCGCGCAAAAAATTGATCATTTTGTGAATATTGAGTTCTATTTTAAAAATAAAACGATTTTGCAAGCCCATGAAATTTTAGATATTTTAGAAGAAAGTAAATATTATCTTCCTTTAAAAAAGTAAATTTATATCTAAACAATTTGTTGTTTAGATATAAATTTATAGGCAAAATAAAAACAGGCTTTTTAAGTTTTAATTTTTAAAATTTAAAAAGCTTATTTGGTTTTGTCTATGATAAAAATTTAAAGGAAAAATCATGCGACATGAAATAAATATCAATAATCATATTGAAATATTTGATACCGATAAGGTAGCAAAACAAGCCGCAGGTGCAGTTTTAATGCAAGAAAAAAATGCAGTAGTTTTAGCAACTGTAGCAAGAGAAGAAAAAATGGTAGAAGAGGATTTTTTACCTCTTACGGTGCAATATATAGAAAAAGCTTATGCAGCAGGTAAAATTCCAGGTGGCTATGTAAAAAGAGAAACTAAACCAGGTGATAATGAAACTTTAAGTGCAAGGATTATAGATAGAAGCTTAAGACCTCTTTTTCCAAAAGGCTATGCTTATCCAACCCAAATTGTAGTTATGGTTCTTTCTGCTGATCCTGAAGTAGATTTACAAGTAATGAGCTTAAATGCTGCAAGTGTTGCTTTATATTTAAGTGATATTCCTATTAAAGCGCCAGTTTGTGGTGTAAGAATAGGCCGTATAAATAATGAATTTGTTTTAAATCCAAGCAACAGTGAGCTAAAAAATAGCACCCTAGATCTTTATGTAGCAGGTGTGAAAGATGAGCTTTTAATGATAGAAATGAGAGCTTTGGCAAATAATCAAAACAATAAACATTGTATGAATGAGTTAAGCGAAGATGATACTTTAAAAGCTTTAGATTTTGCAGGTAATGCAATTTTACGTGGCTCCAATGAATATGAAAAAACATTTGCTGCTTATAGAAAAAATTCCAAACTTGAGTTTAAAATAGAGCTAGATAATGCTCAAATTATTGATTATATAAAAAATACTTATATAACAAAACTTAAAATTGCTATTAATCAAATGGCAAAAAGTGAAAGAGCGAGTGAAATTTTGCAAATTGCAAAAGAAATTGAAAGCGAAGCAATAGCTATCGAAAATGAATGGAAATTTGAAGATATTGAAAAAGCTTTGCATGTATGTAAAAGAGAACTTATTAGAAATCAAATTATTAATGAAAATAAACGAGCAGATGGTAGAGGTTTGAAAGATGTTAGGAAAATAGACATAGAAACAAATATTTTACCAAACGCTCATGGATCTTGTCTTTTTACTAGAGGACAAACCCAAGCTTTAGTTGTTGCAACTTTAGGAAATGATAATGATGCTCAAATGTCAGATTTGCTAACAGAAAAAAATCCAATTTGTGAAAAATTTATGGTTAATTATAATTTTCCAGGTTTTTCTGTAGGTGAAGCTAGCCCTATAAAAGCTCCTGGTAGAAGAGAACTAGGGCATGGAAATTTAGCAAAACGAGCTTTACATCCTAGCGTAGATATAGATTATGCTCATACCATTCGTTTGGTATCTGAAATTTTAGAAAGCAATGGTTCTAGTTCTATGGCTACTGTTTGTGGTGGTGCTTTGGCTTTAAGAGCTGCAGGAATAAAAAGTGAAAAACTAGTAGCAGGTGTGGCAATGGGGCTTGTTTTTGAAGATGAAAAATATGCTATTTTAACAGATATTATGGGGCTTGAGGATCACGATGGAGATATGGATTTTAAAGTGGCAGGAAGTTATGAAGGAATCACCGCTTTGCAGATGGATATAAAACTTGGTGGTATAGAGCAACAGGTTTTAAAAGAAGCTTTATATCAAGCAAAAGAAGCTAGAGAACATATTTTAAAACTAATGGAAGAAGCTGATAGAAACATCATTGTTAATGAAGCTATTTTGCCAAAGATTGAGATCTTTAATGTAGATCCGAACAAAATCCCTGATATCATAGGTCAAGGTGGTAAAACTATAAAAGAAATCATCGAAAAATTTGAAGTTAATATTGACTTAGATAGAGATAAAGGTGAAGTTAAAATAGCAGGAGTTAATCATGATTTGATTTCTCAAAGCAAAGAATATATATTAAATTTGCTCCATTCCAAAGGCTCTAATAAAAAACGCGATAGAAAAGAAATGCCTAAATTTGATATCGGAGAAGAATTTATAGGAAAAGTTCAAAAAGTTGTAGAATTTGGAGTTTTTGTAGAACTTAAAGATGGCGTGGATGGTTTATTGCATAATTCTAAGATTAAAGAAAAGTTAGAAGTAGGTAATGAAATTAAAGTTAAGGTTGCGGAAATTAAAAACGGAAAAGTCTCTTTAGATTTAGCCTAAATTTTGAGCATATTAAAAATATGCTCAAAATTTTGTATTATATCTTGACAAAAGAATATTCTTTTGGCATAATTTCATTTTTTG